>CARDPF010000477.1 GCA_948960675.1 uncultured Eisenbergiella sp. | reverse complement strand
AAAGCATGTTTGAAAAGCAGCAGCTGGAGGCCGCCATCGGGGAAAAGCGCGCCGCCCTCCACGCCGATTTTTCCCAACAGACTGCCAAAGGAGGTGCGCACACATGAAACGACTGCTTGCTTACCTAAAACCCCATAAAAAGGTCATGGCCGCCGCCACCTGTCTGGTGCTTTTTATCATCGTGGTGGAACTGTACCGTCCCATCATCATCGGCAATGCCATCGACGATTACATCAACGGCTACTACCGCCCCTATGCGGTGACACAGGAAGGTACACCGGGCAGCGTCTTCTATCAGGATCTTTGGCTGACAAGGGATTTTGACGGCAGCGCGGACGATTTTTACCAGATTTTTTTGTGGAACGACCGCTATTATATGGCCCAGCACCTGACGCAGGAGGAATGCAGTCTGTTGGAGCACGCCGATTCTGCGACCTTCTCCTCCTATGTACAAAACGGAGCACATCCTTTGACCAGACAGGATCTGGCGGCCCTGCGCCGCCCTGATTTCACCGGTATTTTGACCGCCGCCCTTGCGTATCTTTGCATGCTGCTTTTAGGCTTTTGCTTAAATGCGCTGGATACCTGGATGCTGCAGAAAATGGGGCAGAACATTATTTTTGACATGAGAAAAGAGGTATTTGGGCACATCCACAGCCTTTCCTTGGGCTTTTTTAACACCACACCCGTGGGAAAACTGGTCACACGGGTTTCCAATGACACAGAAGCCATCAACGAACTGTTCTCTTCCATTTTGGTGCGGCTCTTTAAAAATGTAGTCAAAATCATCGGTTATGCCGTGGTCATGCTTTCCATCAATGTCCGCATGGCGGCTGTTTCCTTCGCCCTGCTGCCGGTGGTGACGGTCCTGACTTTTGTATTCCGCTATTTGTCCCGCAAGGCTTACCAGATGACCCGCAATAAAATCACGGAAATCAACACCTTTTTGTCCGAGCATATTTCCGGTATGCGGCTGATTCAGATTTTTGCCCGGGAAGAAGCCAAATACAAGGCCTTCTGCCAAAAATCCAGGGAACTATACGATGCCAACTGGCGGGAAGTGATGACCTTTGCCATTTTCCGTCCTTCCATTTACATGGTCTCCATTCTGGCCATGATTCTCGTAATCGGTACCGGCAGCCACTCCGTGCTGGACGGCAGCCTTTCCCTGGGTACGCTGTTTGTCTTTATCAGTTACATCGGCAGCTTTTTTGAACCCATACAGGAACTGGCGGAGCAGTTCGGTACCCTCCAGTCCTCCCTCGCCTCCGCCCAGAAGGTCTTTTCCATTCTGGACGAAAAGCCGCAGATTGTAAATTGCGAACATCCGGCAGACATCCAAATACAGGGACAAATCGAGTTTAGGCATGTGTGGTTTGCCTACGAAAAAGAGGATTATATTTTAAAGGATGTGAGTTTTAACATCCGCCCGGGCGAAAAAGTCGCCTTTGTGGGGGCAACCGGAGCGGGAAAAACCTCCATTCTGAATCTGATCGGCCGCTATTACGATATCCAGAAAGGGGAAATCCTCA
>CARDPF010000476.1 GCA_948960675.1 uncultured Eisenbergiella sp. | reverse complement strand
TGCAACAGGGCGCAAAACCGTACAAACGCAGTGCGTTTTTTGCGCCCTGTTGTGTCTAGGGACATCCTGCATTTGGGAGGTATTTCCCGTCCGGAAGCCTTGCAAGCCTGTAATGACCATGCGCCCCCTGCCTGCTTGTCAAAAGATGCCCTGCCCCTCCCCTTCCGCAAAATGGATTTGCGTGATGTGTGGGCTGCAAATCTATACAAATTTTTGACGAAACGGACAAACTATGGTATGATGCGGTGTATGACAGTGGGGAAGGAGGAGTCGGATGGATAAAGTAATTTTAGCCGGGGTGAATTTGAATAATGATCCGGATTTTGAACGTTCCATGGAGGAATTGGAGAGTCTGGCCGAGGCGTGCGACATGGAGGTGGCGGCAAGGGCAGTCCAGAATCTTTCGGCGCCGAATAACGCGCTTTATATCGGAAGCGGGAAAGCGGAGGAGATTAAGAACCTGGTGTCCATGGTTGGGGCCCAATACGTGGTGTTTGACAATGCCCTAAGCCCTTCCCAGCAGCGCAACCTCCAGAAGGAAATGGAAGTGTCCGTGCTGGACCGGACGAACCTGATCCTGGAAATCTTTGACAGGAGGGCGCAGACAAAGGAAGCGCGCCTGCAGGTGGAAAGCGCCAACCTGCAGTATATGCTGCCGAGGCTTGTGGGCATGCGGGAAGCGCTGTCCCGGCAGGGCGGCGGGGCCGGGGCCGGAGGCGGTTTTGGGGCCGGAGGCGGCTTTGCCAATAAGGGCGCCGGGGAAAAAAAGCTGGAACTGGACCGCAGAAGGATTGAGAAACGGATCAGTGAACTGAAAAAAGATCTGGATGCCATCGAACAGGACCGGCAGACCCAGCGCAAGCGGCGCAGGGAGAGCGATCTGCCCGCCGTAGCCCTGGTAGGCTATACCAATGCCGGGAAGTCCACGGTCATGAACCGGCTGTTGGATGCCTACATGGAGGACGAAGAGAAAAAGGTCATGGAAAAGGACATGCTGTTTGCCACGCTGGATACGACGGTGCGCCGGATTTGCCCGGGGGACAACCGGGACTTTCTCTTGTCGGACACGGTAGGATTCATTGACAAGCTGCCCCACACGCTGGTCAAGGCGTTTAGGTCCACACTGGCGGAAGCCTGCGATGCGGATCTGCTTTTGCAGGTGGTGGACTTTTCGGATCCCCATTACAGGGAGCATATGGAAGTGACGAGGCAGACGCTGCTGGAACTGGGCGCCCAGAGTATTCCCTGTCTTTATGTGATGAACAAGGCCGAACTGGTGATGGATGTTTCCGAACTGCCCAAAATCGTGGACGATAAGATTTATATGGCAGCGGGACGCGGCATTGGGATTGCAGAATTGGTGGAGTTAATCCGCCAAAGGCTTTTTGCCGATTATGTGGATTGCAAAATGTGCATTCCCTATGGGGACGGGGCGGCGGTATCCTATTTTAAGGAAAACGCCGTGGTAAAATCCATGGAATATGAGGCGGATGGGGTGGTTTTGCAGCTGCATTGTAAAAAAAGCGATGCCGGAAGATACCGAAAATACC
>CARDPF010000475.1 GCA_948960675.1 uncultured Eisenbergiella sp. | reverse complement strand
TGCCCGCCCTCGTACTCCTTTGGCACAAAAAACTTTTTATAATACTTATACTCGCCTGCGTCGATATTTCCCGTGTAGCCGCCGTTTTGCGCCCCCTGCTTCTGCTCCTCGTGAAACATGGCGTCATAGGGCAGATCCACTTCTGCCGCGTCGTCGGGCACGCGGAAAACCAGCTCAAACGGATCTAAATCCTTCCAAACCTTCCATCCCTGATTGAATTTGATTTTTTCCATCTCTCTCCTCCTTAATTCTGACTGTCTTCTATTTTACACGATTCGGAAAGATTTTCCACAATGCCGGGCAATTCTTCCAATGTCTGAATTTTATAATCCGCCTTATCATACCCGGAGGCATCTCCGATTCCCACGGCCTCCATTCCGGCCGCCTTCGCCGCGTCAATCCCTGCATAGGCGTCCTCCACGACCACGCATTTTGATGCTTCTATGCCCAATAACTCCCCGGCCTTTACGAACACTTCCGGGTCTGGCTTGGAACGGGTAATATTGGTGCCGTCTGAAATAGCGTCAAAGGCATCTAAGAGCCCTACCCGTTCCAGAATGAATTTTGCATTTTTACTGGAAGAACCGATTGCCAGTTTGTATCCTGCCTCACGAAGTTTTTTCAGTGTATTCCGCACCGCGTCCGTGACGTCCTCCGGATCCATTGTTTTTAACAGCTCCCGGTAGGTGTTGTTCTTCTCCTCCATCAATTCCGCTTTTTTTTCATCGGAAAGCGTCCCGTCATATTTTTCCAGAATAATTTCCAGGCTCTCTGCACGGCTCACACCCCGCAGCCGGTTATTGATGGTCTCGTCAAAATAAATCCCCATATTGTCCGCCATCTTTTTCCACGCCTGATAATGGAATTTATCCGTAAATACAATAACACCGTCTAAATCAAAAATAAAAGCCTTCATTCTCAAACCCTCCGTTTTTATTATGTAATAGTAAGAACCGCCCATTGATCCCTTTTTTGTTTTTGTAATCCTCTATGTGAGCCGCCGTCACTGGATCTCAAATTCCGCAAAATCCACATTTCCTTCTTTTACCCGGAAATACAGCGCATGCGTTCCTGCCTCCACATGAAGATCAGCCGCCGCATTTTCCCATATATCCGAATCCACCGAAACTGCCGCAGCCACAATCCCGGCATCCAAATCAGGGCTGTCAAGCTGCATTTCCACCTGACCGCAGCCGCGCAGTTCCAACCTGACCTGTGTTTCTGTCCCGTCAAACTGAAAATATTTAAAACCTGCCACCGCGCCTTTCTGCAGATTATGGATATATGGTTTCAGACCTTTCTCGCCCGCCCCGTCCGGCTCTTCCGTAATATAGGGCATTTCTTTCGGCAGTTTTGGCACTGACTCGCCCGGACCGCCCATCACCACCTGGCCCACGTTTTCCCTGTGGTTTTCCGTAATATGGCAGGCTATGTAAGTCTGGTATGCCCCTTTTGCCGGAAGAGGGCCGCCGTTCAGCCCGCAGCTTGTTATCTCAATCTGAGGGATCGTCCCGTCTTCCAAAATCCGGACTTCGTCCGCGCATCCCTGTCTGGAAAACGCGGT
>CARDPF010000474.1 GCA_948960675.1 uncultured Eisenbergiella sp. | reverse complement strand
ATGGGGCGTATCCGGCTCCAACTCGCTGCTGGCCGCCTGCGGCAGCCCTGCCACGTTGCGGGCAAATTCCACAATGGCCAGCTGCATCCCCAGACAGATTCCCAAAAACGGAATGTTATGGGTTCTGGCATACCCGATGGCGGCAATTTTTCCCTCCGTGCCCCGCTGCCCGAAACCACCCGGCACCAAAACTGCGTCCACATCCCCCAAATAGGTATCCGCATTTTGGTCCGTCAGCATTTCCGCGTCGATCCAGCGGATATCCACCCGGGTACGGTTGGCGATCCCGCCGTGCCGCAAAGCTTCCGCCACGCTCAGATACGCGTCGTGCAGCGCCACATATTTGCCCACCAGGGCCACGGTGACGGACTTTTCCAAACGGTGCAGGTTCCCCACCATCCGTTTCCAGTCCTCCAAATCCGGTTCGGGACAGGGCAGGCAAAGGCATTCGCACACCGCCTGTGCAAGGCGCTCTTCCTCCAGCATCAGGGGAACCTCATACAGGGAGGGCGCGTCCAGATTCTGCAGCACATGCTCCTTTTTGACATTGCAGAAAAGTGCTATTTTTTCTTTCATCTTTTCGTCTATCGGATAATCCGTGCGGCACACCAGAATATCCGGCCAGATTCCCATGCTCTGCAGCGTTTTCACACTCATCTGGGTCGGCTTTGTCTTCATCTCCCCCGAGGCTTTCAGGTACGGGATCAGCGTTACCTGAATCAAAATTGCATTCTCATGTCCCTGCTCATGCTGGAACTGCCGGATCGCCTCCAAAAAGGGCTGGGATTCGATGTCCCCCACCGTCCCCCCCACCTCAATGATGGAAATGGTCTCCTCCTTTGGGGATTTTGCCCGGTAAAAGCGGGATTTGATCTCGTTGGTGATATGGGGAATGACCTGTACCGTGCCGCCCCCGTAATCCCCGTGCCGCTCCTTGTTTAAAACCGACCAGTAAATCTTACCGGTGGTCACATTGGAATTGCAGTCCAGGCTTTCATCTATAAAGCGTTCATAATGCCCCAAATCCAAATCCGTCTCCGTGCCGTCGTCCGTGACGTAAACTTCCCCGTGCTGGATCGGGTTCATCGTGCCCGGATCCATGTTGATATAGGGGTCGAACTTCTGCATCGTCACATGGTATCCCCGGGCTTTGAGCAGGCGTCCCAGCGAAGCCGCCGTGATTCCCTTTCCCAGGCCGGACACCACGCCGCCTGTCACAAATACATATTTTACAGCCATATTCTCTCCTCTGCCACGATTACGGCAATTACCCATAACAGGAAAAGGTGTGCGCTTTGCGCACACGCCGCGCCGGGCGCGGTTGCCGGCAGGCAACATTTTCCACATGCGCGATTACGCATCAACGTTTTTTTCATACGGCAGGAAATCTTATTTCTTGCCGTATGAAAAAAGGAGTCAAAGAAACCTGTGCCCACAGGTCCTTTGACTCCTTTGTCATTTACCTTCCTAACAGTCTATCCTATTTTCCCCCATTTGTAAAGCACTTTTTAAACCGTCTCACGGAAATCCATTTTGCATAAGGGGAGAGGCAGGGACGGCTTTGCGGCAGCCAG
>CARDPF010000473.1 GCA_948960675.1 uncultured Eisenbergiella sp. | reverse complement strand
GAGAAAGGAAGAGAAAAAAAGCATAACCGGCCAACTCCACGCCCAGGCCGCCGTCCTGATGGATGCCGACAATGGGCGCGTTTTATTGGATAAAAACGGCGGCGAAATCCTGCCCATGGCCAGTACCACCAAGATCATGACCTGCATCCTTACGCTGGAGCAGGGAAATTTGGAGGATATCGCGGCTGTCAGCGCCTATGCGGCAGGACAGCCAAAGGTGCATCTTGGCGCGGTAAAAGGGGAACACTATAAAATCGGTGATTTGCTGTATTCATTGATGCTGGAGTCCCACAATGATGCCGCGGTCATTATTGCGGAGCATTACGGCAGTGTCTGGGGTGGTCTGTCACAGGATTGTGCCAGCCATTCGGAGGAGGAAAGTAAACGTGCAGTAATCGCCTTTGCCGGAAAAATGAATGAGATGGCAGAACGGCTGGGCTGTACAGACACTTTTTTCGTGACGCCAAACGGGCTGGACGCCACGCTGACGCAGGGCGGCAGCGCAGGGGAAACGGTAAGACAGCATTCCACCACGGCGCGGGATCTTGCGCGTATCATGCGTTATTGCATTACGGATTCCGCACAAAGGGATGCATTTTTGGAAATCACGCGGACAATGTCCTATACGTTTTCCGATTATAAACCGTCTGAGGGGGATTTTGTACAGGGAAGGAGGTCGGTTTCCTGTAATAACCACAATGCTTTTTTACAGATGATGGACGGCGCGCTTTCGGGCAAAACCGGTTTTACGGGAAAGGCAGGGTATTGCTATGTGGGGGCCCTGCAAAAAGGGGAAAAAACCTTTGTGGTAGCCCTGCTTGCCTGCGGCTGGCCCAACCATAAGACCTGGAAATGGCACGACACGAAATTGCTGATGGAATACGGCCTTCAAAATTATGAATTGAGGGATATTTATGAGGAACGCCACCTTGGCAGCGTGGCAGTGGAAAACGGGCAGGAAAAGGAAGCGTGCCTGTCTGCGCCGAAGGAGAAAATTGAATTGCTTTTGGCCCCCACAGACCGTGTGGAAGTGAAATGGACGCTGCCGCAAAGGCTTACGGCACCGGTGGGAACCGGGGAAGTGGTGGGAAAGCAGTCTTTTTATGTCAATGGGGAGTTGTATTGGTCAATTCCGGTGACAGTAAAGGAAGGAATATCTGAAATTACGTATGTATATTGCCTCAAAAAAATTATAAAAAATATTTTATTGTGAAAAACGACTAAAAAATCCGCGTAATGGAGTTGAAATTAGGCGGATTTTTTTGTCAAAAATCTGGCAGGGCTCGTCTTTTCATGGTATACTAAATGCGATACGGATTTTTAGCCAAAATTAATATAAAATGGAGGGCCAAAATATGAGCAATTCTTCAAAGGCGAGTCAAAGAATAAATGCTTTACTCGACGACAACAGTTTCGTTGAGATTGGCGCGAAGGTTACGGCCAGGGCGACCGATTTTAACTTGAAACAGACCGAGACCCCTTCGGACGGTGTCGTAACCGGATATGGGGTGATTGACGGCAATCTGGTATATGTATACAGAGATCGGAAGAGCGTCGTGTAGGGAAAGAGTGTAGATCTCGGTGGT
>CARDPF010000472.1:1321-1612 GCA_948960675.1 uncultured Eisenbergiella sp. | reverse complement strand
GACCACCGAGATCTACACTCTTTCCCTACACGACGCTCTTCCGATCTCCAGGCCGTTGCGCTGCTGGATTCGTTTAACCCGGATTTGATTTTGACGGATATACGGATGCCGGTCATGGACGGGTTTGACCTGATGCGGCATGTCCGGGAAAAGCGCCTTGCCGTGGACATTGTGATCCTGACCAGTCACGCGGATTTTGGCTATGCCCAGCAGGCGATCCGCTTTCATGTGACGGATTTTATCCTAAAGCCCATCGACCAGCAGGCGCTCAAAAGTACGATTGTTAGGCTT
>CARDPF010000472.1:0-1311 GCA_948960675.1 uncultured Eisenbergiella sp. | reverse complement strand
TGCTGGAAGTGCGCAATATGATGCTTTACGACCTATATGCGCAGGAACTGCTCTGCGATTCGGAATTGATCGGACAGCTGTTTCCACATCTGTATTTTACGGTAATTGTGCTTGCATTTTCCGATACCGGGGAAGGGTATGCGGACATTTTACGGGAAATTTGCCTGCGGCATTACGACGGCTGCCATTGCTTTTATCTGCAGGAGCGGGGGCAGCTGGTGGCCATCTGCAACCATAAGCAGTTTCACACCAGGCCTATGCAGCTGCAGCAGGAATTTGCACAGGCTTCCCGCTGTGAAAAGTTCTGGACGGGCATCAGCATCAGCGCCAGTTCCTACAAAGCGCTGCATAGCCTGTATACCAATGCCCTGCAGCGGGTTTTTTATGTCAGGCATTTTGGGGAGGGCAGCGTTCTCACCGAAATTTCCCTGTTTACCTATCAGGATTGCGTCCGGATCTTACTGGAAAACGAGGAAACCGAGGCCTTTGGGCTTTTGCAGGAATATCTCACCAAGATCAGGGCGGCTTCCGGGAAGGCCCATGCGCCGGAACTGATTTACCAGAGTTTTTTGCACAACATCCTTCTGTATCTGGAAAATAACCACATTTATGTGCCTTTGGAGCGGCCGGACGGAGCCTGTCCGGCCGGTGGGGAGGGGGAACTGGCATCCGCCATCCTGTCGCTTTGTTGCCGTATCAGGCGCAGCATACAGCATAACCAGGACGGACAGGAGGGGGATTCCCTCAAAAAGCGTCTGCTTGCCTATCTTCGGGAGCATTACCGGGAGGATGTGTCTTTAGACGATTTGGCGGCGCATGTGGGACTGCACCCAAACTATATTTGTGCGGTTTTTAAGAAAAACGTTGGCAGCTCCTATTTGGCGTGCCTGCATAGGGAGCGGCTTTTGGAGGCAAAGAAGCTGCTTTTAAAGACCGATTTGACCATGGAACAAATTGCGGACGAGGTGGGGTATAACAGCGCGTCCCAGCTGGCCAGGGTATTCCGCAAATATGAGGGGATGCCGCCTTCCGCCTTCCGCGGCGCTTTGGAGGAGCGGTCATGATGCATATTATGATTTGTGAAGACGAGCCGTCACAGCTAAAACTGCTGGAGGGGATGGTAAAGGAATGGGCGAAACGGGCAAAGGCAGAGGTGCAGGTGGATTTGTGCCAAAGCGCAGAGGCTTTTTTCTTTCTGTGGGAGGAAAAGAAAAATACGGACATTGCGGTTTTGGATATTGAAATGCCGGGTATGGACGGTATGGAACTTGCCAGACGGCTGCGCAGGATGGGGGAGGATCTGGAGATTTT
>CARDPF010000471.1 GCA_948960675.1 uncultured Eisenbergiella sp. | reverse complement strand
ACTGTTACAGAATCCAGCCCATTTAAAATTTGCTTTCAGCAAAGGGCTGGATTCTTTGGCTGAATTCACACATTCTCACGGGCTTTGCAGCAAATGCAAAGCCCTGGGCTGAACTGTTACCTGAATCGTAACAATTTGCCGGAAAAAATATTGTTTTCTCGGCGCAAATATTGTATGATAGCATTTGTATATGGCATATGTGCCGGGCTGGCAGCGGTTCGGCGGTAGTACAAGGGCAAAGATGTAAAGAGGTATGCAAATGAAAAAAAGAAAATTAGTAACAGTGGGACTGATGGTTTGTCTTTTGGCGGGAATGCTGGGGATGCCGGTAAACAGCCTGCGCGTGCAGGCCGCGGATATTATCGCGACGGTGGAGGGAACGGTATTGGCAAAGACCACCTCGGAACTGATGTATCTTGCCACCTCAGACGGGGAGATGCAGATCAAGCTGGATAAAAATACGGATACCAGCGAGTGCAAGGTACTGCTTCCGGAGAAAAGGATCCGGGTAGCCCTAACCCATGGAAACGATGGCTATTTACATGCGGCTAAATTGATGAACAGCGCACAGGCTGTGGATGTGAAGGTGGATTCCTCCTCCACGGCCACGGTGACGGGAACGCTGAGCAGCCAGACCAAGGGGGATCTTTTATATGTAAAGACGCCGCAGGGGGATATGCAGATTAAGCTGGATCCTTCCACCGACATGAGCGGATGTACGGTATTGGTGGCGGGGCAGGTATATACCATTGTCTGCGCGAGGGGGACGGATGCCTACATGCATGCCGTACGTATTTCGGGAGGCGCGCTGGCAGCAACCGCCGCCTCATGGGTCACGCCTGCGCCCACGGATCCGGACAATGCGCCAAAGCCCACGATGACCATTGCCGGGAAGGTGAAGAAAGGCACGACGGACGGCATTTTGGAATTGTCCACCAACGAAGGGGATTTGAAATTTTTTATAGATTATAGTACGGATACGCGGCAGGGAATGATGCTCCTGCCCGATTTGCAGGTGGCGGTTGCCTATTATAAGGCGTCGGATTCGAACTATCACGCAACCTGTATTGTAGGCGTAAAGAGCAATGTGACTACGGCGACGATTCAAAATTCCGGAACCGTTTCCGTGACCGGGACGGTGGGAAAGAAGTCAAACGAAGAACTGCTGTATTTGGACACCCCGCAGGGGGAGATGCAGTTAAAGCTGGATGCGGTCAGTAAGGTCAGCGGGTGTAAGGTGCTGTTGGAGGGGAGAAAGATTACCGTAACCTGTGCGGGCGGTTCCGATGCATACCTGCATGCGATTGAAATCACGGTGGGATAGGCGGAGACTGTTGTCTGTCGGCAACCGCGCTTGACGTAAAGTGTGCGCAAAGCGCACACTTTTTTCTACGATAGGAAACGGCATTTCCTATCGTAGAAAAAAGAACGATCATGCGTACTCGCGCACAGAGAAAAAGTTGCCTGTCGGCAACCGCGCTCGACGCGGCGTGTGCGCAAAGCGCACACTTTTTTATACGATAGAAAGAGAGGGAGGATTGCGGTATGGAGGTTCGTTTGGAGAATCTGACAAAGACGTTTCCGGGGAGATCGGAAGAGCGTCGTGTAGGGAAAGA
>CARDPF010000470.1 GCA_948960675.1 uncultured Eisenbergiella sp. | reverse complement strand
CTTCCCCGCCCGTTGGCATGTCTCCCAAAGCCCATGGCTTAACTAACTGACATTGCCCGTGAATAGTAACAATTCCCCAAACCATGCATTTGTGTCTTGCACTTCTTTATGGAAGGGAATACAATGGGGAAAAGGGCGGAACCTGCAATCCTGAAATACGCAAAGACGCCCGGAAATGAGGAAAATCATGAGTGCACAAAAGAAATCTTTTGAAATTGACATGTGCAACGGGCCGCTGCTTTGCAAGATCCTGCTTTTTTCCATTCCGTTAATGCTTTCCGGCATCCTGCAGCTTCTTTTCAATGCGGCGGACATCATCGTGGTCGGGCGTTTTGCCGGACACCAGGCGCTGGCCGCAGTCGGCTCCACCGGTTCCCTGATTAACCTGTTGGTCAACGTATTCATCGGGCTTTCGGTCGGAACCAATGTGATGGTCGCCAACTATTACGGTGCCAGACAGGAAACACAGGTCAGTGAAACCGTCCACACCTCCATTTTG
The DNA here is from genome assembly GCA_948960675.1 of uncultured Eisenbergiella sp. Lineage (GTDB taxonomy): Bacteria > Bacillota > Clostridia > Lachnospirales > Lachnospiraceae > Gallintestinimicrobium. The sequence continues at coordinate 1,121 of CARDPF010000470.1, read as the reverse complement.
GCAAGTGTCATCTGCGGCTCCATTCTCATTTTAGCCGGGCTCTTTTTGGCCGCACCGCTCCTGACCCTGATGGGAACCCCAGACGATGTGCTTTCCCAGGCCGCGCTGTACATGCGCATCTATTTTGCCGGCATGCCCGTGATCATGCTTTACAATTTCGGCTCTGCGGTCCTGCGCGCCATTGGGGATACCCGCAGGCCCCTATATTTCCTGCTGCTGGCAGGCGTAATCAACGTAGTCCTGAACCTGCTTTTTGTCACCCAGCTGCACCTTGGCGTGGCAGGCGTGGCACTTGCCACCGTCCTCTCCCAGGCCGTTTCCGCCGCATTGGTAGTGCGCACCCTGGCCAAAAGCGACGGCTGCTTTCAGCTGGAGTTTTGCAAACTGAAAATTCATCCGGTCAGGCTGCGGCAAATGATCCGCATCGGGCTTCCCGCCGGTATGCAGGGAGCCATTTTTTCCATTTCCAACGTGCTGATCCAATCCTCCATCAATTCCTTTGGCTCCATAGCCATGGCGGGCAGCACGGCGGCCTCCAACATTGAAGGCTTTGTCTATACCTCCATGAACGCCTTCCATCAGACCGCTTTAAGCTTCACCAGCCAAAATTACGGTGCAGGAAAACTAAACCGCATCAACCGTATCCTTTTTCTCTGCCTTGGCTGCGTTGCGGTGGTTGGCCTTGCCATGGGAAACCTTGCCTATCTGTTTAGCCAAAACCTGCTGGGCATTTATTCCTCGGATCCGGCGGTTATTTCCTACGGAATCCTCCGTATTTCTTTTATTTGTATCCCTTATTTCCTCTGCGGGGTTATGGATGTGATGGTAGGTTCCCTTCGGGGCATGGGATATTCCATTATGCCCATGCTCGTTTCCCTGACAGGTGCCTGCGGCCTGCGGGTTGTGTGGATTCTCACCGTTTTCCAGTGGTCCCGTTCCCTGGAAACCCTGTTTTTATCCTACCCCATCAGCTGGGGAATCACGGCAGCCGTCCACATGCTCTGCTATATTTTTGCGATACGGAAAAAGAAAACGGTTCTCTCTGCACAAGCCTAAACCAGAAAACCAAAGGGGGCGTTGCAAAATAGATGAGTAATCATCTATGGAGCAACGCTCCCTTT
>CARDPF010000469.1 GCA_948960675.1 uncultured Eisenbergiella sp. | reverse complement strand
TTCCCGGTCGCGGATCATCCGCACCGGCCCGTACTCATCCAATATCACGATGCTTCTGTCGTTTTGGGTCTCCGGCTTTACAAGCCAGTCGGCAAAGCTTCTTCCCGGAAGCTTCTGGCGCACTTTTCCGGACAATCCCAAAAGTTTTTGCAGGGTAGGAAAAATATCATAATGGGAAAACAGTTCCCTGCACACCTCCCCCTCCGCCGTCTTTCCTTTCCAGGAGACGATGAAAGGCACCTTCACAGAAGTGTCAAACATATTCTGGGGAAACGTTCCGTTGCCCTTTCCCCAGATGCCGTGCTGTCCCAGGTTCATGCCGTTATCCGAGGTGAAAATGACCAGTGTATCCTCCAAAATCCCCAATTGCTCCAGCCGGTCCAAGAGCCTGCCGATCTGTTTGTCCATGGCCGTTATGGCGGCATAATAGCCCCGCAGCAGTTCTTTTCTCCGCTCCCCGGTTCCGTAGGGACAGGTTTTCACCTGATTGGGATGCAGGGGCAGGTCAGGCGTTTTTAAAAACGCACAGTCCCTGTACAAATCCAGCATTTCCTTGGGATGGTCTTTTTCTTCCCAGGGACTGTGGGGCGCGGTAAAATGTACGCCCAGATAAAAGGGCTCCTCCTTTTGCGCCAGTTCCTCCAAATTCTGCAAAGCATTTTCCGCAATCAAATCCGTCACATACCCTTCCGGAAAGCTTATTTTATCGTCCGAAACCACATCCGCATGGTAATACTCACATCCGCCCCTGCCCAGCGTGTACCATTTGGAAAATCCGTGCTGGGGATGCAGGCTGTCACCCAGATGCCACTTTCCGCTGAGGGCACAGGTATAACCGGCTTCACACAAAAGGTCGGTGTAGGCAGTCAAATGCTCCGTATAACGGATGGGCTCTGTCTCGTTTTGATAACCGAACATATTTTCCATTCCGGGAATGCCTGCAGGCAGGTTCCCGCCCGAAAGCCAGTCCAAAACGCCGTGGCAGGACGGAATTGTCCCGGTCAGGATGGATGCCCGCGCCGGGGAACAGACCGGGGAGGCGCAGAAAAAATTTTCAAAGCGCACCCCCTGGTCCGCCAGCCTGTCCAGATTGGGCGTTTGGATATCCGTATTCCCTGCACAGCGCATCGCCCATGCCCCCTGATCGTCCGATAGCAAAAATAAGATATTCGGCCGTTTATCCATTTACCATACCTCCTTTGGCAAAAAGCGTTTCGGCGTTTTTGTCAGTCTGTGGTGACAGCGGATCTTTTCCGTCAACTCTTCCTGTATATCCGCATATTCCGCCCTTCCAAACACATTGTGCATTTGCAGCGGATCTTTCTTTTGGTCAAATAAAACGTGATCCTTAAAAGTCTGTCCCTCGTTGCCAAGCCCCACATAAGCCAGTTCAAACTCCGGCGTTATAATGCCTGCCCTGGGCACATCGCCCGGATGGATGTAAAGCTCCCGGTCCGTTTCCCCGTTTTCCAAAAGGATTTGGGACAGATCCCGTCCCGGCACCGTAAAGGGATATTCGATTTGGGCAAAGCCTGCCAGTGTTGGGCCAACATCCACCACATTGACCCAGGCGCCGCACCGCCGCTGTCTGGGTTTTCCCCCCGGAAGGGACATCACAAGG
>CARDPF010000468.1 GCA_948960675.1 uncultured Eisenbergiella sp. | reverse complement strand
GCCAGCCGCCAAAAGACGGTACTTGGGGCGTGTATCCCTTTGTCCACTGAGGGTAGTAACGGAATTTGAAAAAACGCTTTCATCTATTCTTCCTGCCCGGTTTATTTTGTGTTATAATTTTTAAAAACCTTTTTCCATGCAGGGTTTACGTGGGGGAAAAGGAAAAATCACAAAAGCACAGGGGGAAAAGCGTAAAATGGAAGATTTCGGGTTTTTGCAGATGCAGAGGATACAGAGGGAGTTACAGGAGAAATACAGGGGAAAATGGACGCCGTTATCGCCCGAGACGGGGCAAAATTCCCTACTGTGGCTGATGATAGAGTTGGGGGAAGTGGCGGATATCATTAAAAAGAAGGGAAGTGCAAAGGTTATGGAGGATTCTTCGGTAAGGGCGGATTTTATCGAAGAATTGGCGGATGTCCTGATGTATTATAACGATGTGATGCTTTGTTTTGGGATCTCCGTAGAGGAATTGAAGGGCATCTATTTGGAAAAGCATCGAAGGAACATGGAAAGATGGTAAGGGAAACGCAGAAGATTACCGCCCTTTTGGTACTGATTTTGGCGGTACAGTTTTTGGCGGGCATGGTATTGCTTGCCTGTCTGGGGCAGGATGCCCTTTTGGGGGGGCAAATATTTCCATAGCCATGGGCTGCGCCCTGCTGGTGACGGCTTCAAGCCTTGTGACCATTGCAGGGGTTTATGCAGCGGGACGGTATCAGAATAAAAATTTTGAAGAGAACATGCAATATTTGGAGGAATTGAATGGGAAGCTGCGGGAGCAAAAGCACGACCTGATGAACCATTTTCAGGTGGTTTACGGATTGTTGGAACTAGGGGAGTATGAGGAGGCACATGCTTACATCCGGCCGGTTTTTAAGGATATCCAAAAGCTGAACATGGCGTTAAAAACCGCGCAGCCTGCGGTGAATGCGCTATTGCAGGCGAAGATGGAAGCGGCCGCCGCTGCGGGCATTGATTTTTATTTGGAGGTGGAGACATCCCTAAAAGAGATCCCCGTAAAGCCCTGGGACTTATGCCGGATTTTAGCCAATCTTTTGGACAATGCCATGACGGCGTTGGAGGGGACGGAAGGCGGAAAACAAATACAGGTGCGGATGCAGAACATACCGGAAGGATACCGGATCGGCATCGCCAACAACGGCCCGGCGATTCCGAAAACGCATATGGATAAAATTTTTAGCGCAGGGTTTTCCACCAAGCGGGAAGAAGGACACGGACAGGGGCTGGCGATCGTGGCAAGACTGGTGCGGGAGGCCTGCGGGGAAGTGACTGTGGAATCCTCCCGGGAAGAAACGGTGTTCACGGTTTTCCTGCCCAAGGCAGCGCGCGGATAGTGGTATCTTTGGCATGCGCTTCTTTTGACAATTCAGGGGGATATCTGTATAATTTGCAGAATATCCCTTTTCCTTTTTGGGATTTTTGGTAGGATAAAAGTAACAGGACGGATGCTGCAGGATAGGAGGAGATGCGGATGGAATGGATAGAGGTGCTTGGAATCATTTTACTGATTCTGGGGATTTTGCTGGCCGCGGTGGAGATGGTGGTTCCCGGCTTCGGACTGCCGGGCATCGGGGCGGCGGCGTGTCTGGTTGCCGGTGTTTTTTGCGTTTCGGATTCCCTGG
>CARDPF010000467.1 GCA_948960675.1 uncultured Eisenbergiella sp. | reverse complement strand
CAAGGCAAATGTCAAGGGCTTGTATTCCCCGAAAACAGGCAAAACCTACGACGGAACCGTTGTTTTAGCTGATACGGGCGGGAAGTACGTCAACTATAAGATTGAGATTCAAAAGAAAAAATAACTTTTTTAGCAAGCATAGGAAAAGAGTACCCTTTTCCGTAAATCCCCTGCCAACGCTGGCGCGCCGGACAGGGGATTTTGCTTGTTGGGAAGTGTCCCAAACCCTCTAAAAATTCAATTTCAGAAAGGAGCGATTATATGTCTTATTCATCTTTTGAAAATGACAAGCTGGAATCTGCCGACAGGTTGCAGATAAACCGAAAAATATATTTTGCACAGGAAAACGCGGATATTTCCGGGCTGACTGCCTTACCATTGGAGCAGCTATGCGCCATGCGCGAGGAAAGCGCGGCGGCGGAGCAGACGGTTTTTGAACGTCTGCAACAACAGTCCAAAGAATGGGAAGAACAGGCTGGAAAGACCCTTTTGATTGACAAAGCGATTGAATACGTCCGAATCCCCGAAGCACAGCACACAGCCAACCAATGGGAGCAGCCGGACGAGTACCGCCATGTAAGGAGCAACATGGTTTACCGTATGCAATACAGTATTTCCGAGAATACCCGCTATGACCGGGAAAAGGAGCAGTCTGTCCCCTATTCATGGACGCTTTCATGGAGCATTTACACCAACAGCCCGGACGGATATAACGGGGCGAAGATTGCAGGGCAGAGCAAAAAAGTTTTTGGCACAAAGGAGGAAATGGAGAAATATCTCAATGGGCGTATCAAAGCCTATCAGAATTTATTTACAGAAATATCACCGCCCATCCCAAAGGAGTATGCAGAGCATTTCAAAGTGAACGGGCAGCTTTTACCGGGCTATACCGTTGAGGGGGAAGAACAGACTATACAGCAGCCGAAACAGGAAACCGCAAAGGCAGACGAAGCCCCCGCAGAACAGGCAGCAAAGCAGGCTACCGGGCAGAGAACGGAACAAGCCCCGATAAACGAACAGTTTGCAATCCTTATTGACAGCCGCAGCCGTTTTGAAACAGGCGAACCGGGCGGCGAATGGCTTTCCCTGCCGACCACCACGGAACAGCTTCACGAAGCAATGAAAAGCGTCGGCATTACCGCAGACAACCCGCAGGACTTTTTTATTAACGGGTATTCTTACCCCGACAGTAAACACCTTGCATTGCCCTATGACATGGTATGTGCCGCCGGGATTGACGAACTGAATTTTCTTGCGTCACGCCTAAATACCCTTGACCCCGCAGACCTTGCCGCCCTCAACGCCGCAGCCCAGCGGAAAAAAGGTTTTGAAAATATCGGACAGATCATTGACTTCACCTATAACACAGACTTTTTCGTGCATATCCCGGAAGTAAAGACCGTGCGCGACTTGGGCGACTACTATCTGAATCAATCCGGCATGGTGGATATGCCCGAAGAATGGAAAAATGGGATTGACTTTTCAGACTTTGGGCGCAATGCCGCTGAACAGGAACACGGGTTTTTCACGCCTTATGGCTACCTTGTGGAAAGCGGTGATGAATGGGAACGCCATTTTGAGGGGCGAAGCGTGCCGGAGGAATACCACATTATGAGCTTCCCGGAGCCGGATAAGCTGGAAAAGGACGAAG
>CARDPF010000466.1 GCA_948960675.1 uncultured Eisenbergiella sp. | reverse complement strand
ATATAAGAAAAACAAAATCCCTGTTCCGTGTCAATGCAGCCGTAAGCCGGGGTTCCTTCCCCTAAAGGTACTTCTGTCACCACGGCTTCTGTTGAAAATGGGTTTCCATAAATAAATCTGCGGATCATATCTGCTCCTCCTTCCAATTTGTTCATCCATTTGCACAGCAAAAGGATTGCCTGTTTTTTCGTGGGTTATGCTGCGCTGCGCATATATGATACTGACGAGCGGTATGATTTGCCAATCTGCCAAAGTATAGTGCCCGCGGCAGAGTGATTGCTTTGGCAAGGTTTCATGTTCGTAAGTATAATCACAGTATATCGTATTTTTATAAAGAATGCTTGCAAAATTCTATATAAAAAATACGGGATTTTGACTTTTTGGAATATATTGCCAGATGGAAGCGTTATCTTTGATTTTTCCTGTTGTAAACTTCCCTCCACAAGTAGACAAAATTACTTGAAATGTGGTAAAATAAATTCGTATTTTATGGGAATTTACAACAAAGGTTCATCTGGATCATACAGAGGCCTAAGGGGAAAATTTTTATGGGAGGAGTGCAAAGTGAAACGAGAAAAATTTGGTTCCAGAATGGGATTTATTCTGGTATCTGCAGGCTGCGCCATCGGGATTGGAAATGTATGGAAATTCCCGTACATGTGCGGGGAATTTGGAGGGGCGGCATTTATCCTGATCTATCTGGTGTTCCTGCTGATCCTGGGGATTCCTGTCCTGACCTGCGAGTTCGCCATCGGCAGGGGGAGCGGCCGCAGCGTGGCGGCGGGATTTGAAAGGCTGGAGCCGGAAGGGACAAGCTGGCATGTGACAAAGTGGGTCGGGATCGTGGGGAGTTATCTTCTGATGATGTTCTACACAACGGTGGGAGGCTGGATGATTTATTACTGTTACCGCAGCATCACAGGAGAATTTGCAGGCGCTTCTGCAGAAAAAGTGTCCGCCGGATTTTCGGATATGCTGGGCAGTGCGCCGGTGATGGCGTTTTGGACAGTCCTGATCTGCGTGGTCGGGTTTGCGGTCTGTCAGTTCGGAATCCAAAAGGGGATTGAACGCGTTTCGAAGATCATGATGTCCATGCTTATGATCATTATGTTGGTTTTAGCTGTCCATTCCATTTTCCTGAAAGGCGCGGGAGAGGGAATCCGTTTCTATCTTGTGCCGGATTTTGGAAGGATAAGGGACATGGGGATTGGGAATGTCATTTTCGGAGCCATGAGCCAGGCATTTTTTACCCTTTCCATCGGCATCGGAGCCATGATGATATTCGGGAGCTATATCGGAAAAGAGAGGAGCCTTGCGGGAGAAGCGGTCAGTATTACCGCATTGGATACCTTTGTGGCATTGATGGCGGGATTCATCATCATCCCCTCCTGCTTTGCATTCGGGATCGAGCCGGGGGCAGGGCCGAGCCTGATCTTTATTACCATCCCGAACATATTTGCGCAGATGCCGGGCGGACGTATCTGGGGCGCATTATTTTTCCTGTTTCTGACATTTGCTGCATTTACCACCATTGTGGCGGTATTTGAAAATATCATTTCTTTTGATATTGATATTTTCGGATGGTCCAGAAATAAGAGCGTGCTTGTAAGCGAGATCGGAAGAGCACACGTCTGAACTCCAGTCACACAACAGCA
>CARDPF010000465.1 GCA_948960675.1 uncultured Eisenbergiella sp. | reverse complement strand
TGCTGTCCCTGCAGCGGCTGCAGGCGTTTGTGTTTACGGTGGAGGAAGTGACAAAGCCTGTGATAGAAGCCCTGCAGCAGGTGTCGGCGGCGGTGGAACTGCAGGCCGAACATATTTATGTGATCGGCAGGGCAGAGGGTTTCTTCTATTACAATATTAACCAGCCGGAGGAATTGTGGGTGCAGGACGTATTGGTCTGTGATTTTTCCGGGCAGTACCTGAAAACGCTTCTTTTCTCGGTAAACAGAAAAACCACCCCGGTGGCTTCCTTTGTGGAGGAGGAAGACTTTGCCAAAGTGCAGCGAAGACAGGAGACGGGGGATGAGGAGGCAGACCGGCGAAACGGCATGAAACTGGATAAGCAGTTTGCAGCGGCCATGGAATGTTTTTTGGAGGGACGCAGAGTGTCCACGGTCTACCTGATCGGGGAAGGGTTTGCGGGAGAATGGTATGAGGAATCGCTGCAGGTTTTGTGCCGGGACAGAAGGGTTTTTCTGGGAAATAACCTTTACAGCAAGGGGGCGTGCTATGCGGGCCGGGAGCGGTTAAACAAGGGGAGCGTGACGGAGGGGTATGCTTTTTTGGGCAAGGACATGCTCAAATCCAATGTGGGTATGCACGTGGTGCGCCGGGGGACGGATGCGTATCTGGCTTTGCTGGACGCAGGGGTTAACTGGTATGAGGCACAAAAGGAATGCGAGTTTCTTTTGGAGGAAAAAAACGGCTTTTCCCTGCGCATTACGCCCCTAAACGGGAAGGAAACACGCAGGATGCTGGTGACGTTGAACGGGCTTCCGGCAAGGCCTGCCCGTACGACCAGAATCCGGCTCAAGGTGGATATGACGGATGTAGAGACGGTGCGCATCAGTATGGAGGATTTGGGCTTCGGGGAATTTTTCCCCGCAACCCATAAGTTTTGGGAAGAAATATTTAAGGTCTAGGTGGACGCATGGGAAGGGTTTATCTTTGTCTTGGAAAAAATGCGGAAGTGCCCTATTATTTTGAACGGGCGAGGGCACATGTATGGAATATCGAGGAATTGTGCTATTTTGTGCGGGAAAACGCATGGCTGCTGGAAGGCACCCTGCTGGGAAAGGAACTGGTGGAGTGGGTGGAGAAGCAGTGCCGCTTGCCGGAACTGGCGCGCCTTTTGCAGACGGCGCTCAAAAAGGACAGCCCGGTGACGGCTTTTGTGGATGTGCTGTTCCGGTATACGGGCTATTGTTCGCCGGAGGATGCCATACAGGTGGAAAAGGTGCTCAAGCTAAACGCCTGCAGCAGTGCGCTGGAAAAAACCAAGGCCCGGGGCGATTATTTTTTGGGAAACGCCAAATATGTGCTGGCGCTTTATGAATACGGGGAACTGCTCAGGGAAACCAAGGGGATGGAACCGGGATTTTTGGGAAAAGTGTACCACAACCGGGGCGTGGCCCTGGCACGGCTTTTTTTGTTTGAACGGGCGGCGGCCTCCTTTGAACAGGCGTGGAAGCTGACGAAGCGTCAGGTGAGCGCGCAGCAGTTTCTGGCGGCCAAGCGTCTGGCGCTTGGGGAAACGCAGTATGTGGCGTTCCTGACGGATTATCCCGATCTGTATGAGGCATCCCTTGCACTGGAAGAGCAGATGCAGATCGGAAGAGCGTCGTGTAGGGAAAGAGTGTAGATCTCGGTGGTC
>CARDPF010000464.1 GCA_948960675.1 uncultured Eisenbergiella sp. | reverse complement strand
AATTATGTGTTTATTGCCTATGTTAAAGATGAACCATATAAGCAAATTTGGTTTTTTACCAACAAGGGCAAGTGGGACACGATTTTGTTTCACCACACAAGGTTCTACCGCCGCAAGCCGGAGGAGGGGGCGTGATCCGCTTTACGATTCCTTACCCGCCCACAAAAAAAGGGAAAGCGGCCTTTTGCAAGCGCTTCGGGCTGAACGCCTACTACGCCGGGAAACATTGGGCGCAGCGGAAGCGGGATGCCGATGAATTACATATGCTGGCACGTTCTGCCATGAACCGCGCACACGTCAAAAAGCAGCCCTTCAAAAATCCTGTAGAAATCCGGTTCTATTGGGATGACGGCTTGGACGCGGACAACCACGCGGTGATCGGAAAAGCCATTGTGGACGCAATGAAAAAGGCTGTGATTGAAAACGACGACCGTCGATACGTGGCGAAAGTTTCCCACGAATTTTGGGACGGTGGGGAAATTCTGGTGGAAGTGAGGGAGAAAGACAAACATGGAAGCAAATGACAAACGCATAAGAGAGCGCCATATCTGCGGGCAATGCCTATGGTATGACCAGCTGGGTGACCTCTGCCGGAACCCCGCCGCGCCGCATGAGTGGAACAACGTGGAGCGGGGGATGAGCTGCAAGAGATGGGAGAAGTACAAACGCAATACATTTTGAGCCTTTCCTACGGGAAGGACAGTTTGGCGTGTCTGGGAGCTATTGAAGAATTGGGATGGCCGCTTGACAGGATTGTTCATATCGAAATTTGGGCCACAGAAACCATACAGGCAGATCCGCCGCCAATGGTGGAATTTAAGGCAAAAGCGGACGCGATCATTAAGGCGCGCTGGGGAATCGAGGTAGAACACATCAAAGGACCGCACACAGCTGAACAGATAATGTACCGATTGCGGGTGCACGGGAATAGGCGGGGCGAAATGGTAGGATGGCCGCTAACAGCAGGTTGCGAAATTCAATCAAGCTGTAAGCGGGATCCGTATGAAAAGGCAATCAGGAACGCCAAAACATATTTAGGAATAGCGGCAGATGAACCCAGCAGAATTTCCAGACACAGAGCAAGGAGCGGAATAATACTCCCATTAGTAGAAAGTGGATGGACAGAAGCATATTGCCGCCAGTGGTGCGAAGAAAACGACCTTTTATCCCCGATCTACACAACGGCGGCGCGGAACGGTTGCTGGTTTTGCCCGCAGCAGGGTATAGGGCAACTTCGAATTTTGCGGAAAATGTACCCTGAATATTGGGCGCTTATGATGAAATGGGACGCAGACAGTCCTATGAAATTCAAAGCGGACGGCCACACCGTCCACGACTTCGAGCGGCGCTTTCAACTTGAAGACTTGGGCCTTATACCAACTGACCGGAAATTCCGGCGGGATATGTGCAACCAGGTAAATTTATTTGAATTGATGGAGGAGGCCGATAATTTTGCCTGAAAAACACTTGAATTTTCGGGGAGTACGTGGTAAAGTGAATGTAAAGAACGGCTGGGTTATCTGCCCGGTTTGCAAGCGGAATCATCGGCTTCTACGAATCAATGAAGATACAGAGGCCAAGGGTCTTCCGGTTTACTGTAGAGACTGCAAAACGGAAGTGATTTTGAATATCGAGAGAGGCCAGAGCATTGAATGCCGGAGCCCACAACCTCCTTAACGGGGGCTGTGGGCTAGATCG
>CARDPF010000463.1 GCA_948960675.1 uncultured Eisenbergiella sp. | reverse complement strand
CCGGCAGGGGTGTCCGGCCTGCAAAAGGCTCCGCCTTCCCCGCCCGTCGGCACGCCTCCCAAAAAGCCCATGGCTAAACTAAATGACATTGGCCGTGAATAGTAATTCAATCTTTTGTGGAAAAGGGCTTTACAAAGACGGAATATCATTTTACAATGTTTATTGGACTGTATTTGGGATGTGTGACGGTCCGGCCGGTGAAACACCGCTTGGAAACGGCGGTATCGGAACCGGCCGGCCTGTTTTTTGTAAAGGAAGCGTAGGTTTGGCATGAGGAGGAGAAGAAGGGCGAAAAGACGCAGGATACGGATATGTGCCGGTGTGGCGGTAATTTTGGCTGCGGTAGGGAGCACCCTTTTTTATTGGAACCTTCCCGGTTCAAAAGCCGCAAGGGCAATGGAGAAGGCGGCGGATTATATGACTGCGATGGATTATGTGCATGCAGAGGAAGCGTATGCGCAGGCGATTTCTTTGGATGAGTCCAGCGTGAAGGCCTACCGGGGCCTGGCGGACGATTATGTGGCACAGGGACGTTTTGCGGAGGCGGAGGCCATTTTGATTGAGGGATACCAAAGTACCGGGGAGGAAGTGCTTTTACAGAACTATGCGGCGACGGTGTTAAACGGCGTCGTGCATGCGGTCAACACCGGCACGGCGGATTTTGCGGTAGCGGCCAGATGTCTGGATGTCTTGGAGATATTGCCGGGAAATGCGGATGCGCTGGAATTGTTGGAAAGCTGTGCAGAGCGGTTGGTGGTTTTGGACGGGGAAAGCAGGCTGTTTCTGGACGGTTCCGGGCAGTCCGGCAGCCTGGAATCGTATACAGCGTTCATGGACAGACTGTTTGCGCTGGCGCAGGCCGGGGACGCCGCTTATGGGGAGATTGTGGCGCAGTATGCCATGCTGCAGGCATCCAGGGTGTATATGAGTATTTCCCATGCGGATGTTTACCGGCGCATTTTGGAGCGCGCCGGAGAACTGGGGATTGCAGGGGCAGGGCAGCTGCTTGCCTGTCTGGACAAACAGGGGGAGGTCAGCGCGTATTTTGCGCCCATGTTTGCCGAGTTTGAGGCCCAAAATTATGAGGCGGCAAAGGCATTTATTACCGACGGGCAGTACAGTGCGGTCCGGGATGCTTTTATAAACGGTACCATGGAATATTGGCAGGGGGATTCCTATGTGCCGGTGACGAAAGAAGCGGTGGTATTTTTGCAGACGGGGCAGGGATGGAAATTTTCTTATGTGGAGGATGATTCCCTTGCCCTGCCCACAGGGACCATCCGTGTACTGGCGCAGACCATGCAGGATCTGGGCGTGCAGAGAAGCAGTATTGAATATGTGCCGGCCTATGAGCGGGGGAGCTATTATCCCCATGTGGAGTATGAGATCGTATATTGGAACACCATGGTGAGCGGCATTGCCACGGACAATACCAATGTGGTTTCCCGCATGAATTACCGTTTCGCGGAGAAAATATATACGGCGTCCGGTATGGAAGCAAACATGATTTACGATTGGGGTGGGCCGAATGAAAAGAGAAAAAAAGAGTAGACAGAACATGATTGAAGGCGCACCGGGAAAGACTTTATTCTTTTTTGCGCTTCCCATGATTTTGGGAAACCTTTTCCAGCAGTTTTATAATATGGCGGACTCTGTGATTGTGGGCCGGTTTGTGGGGGAGGATGCGTTGGCGGCCGTG
>CARDPF010000462.1 GCA_948960675.1 uncultured Eisenbergiella sp. | reverse complement strand
CCAAAACAACGATTGCGTCCTGCGGGGGGATTATCCCCTCGTGAGCGTCAACATCGCGGACGCCCGCTGTGAAGGAAGCTACCTCACCTCCACCTACTTTGTGATGTACCGGGACGGGGAAGCTTGTAAAACCCTAAACGGAAACTTTGTCCTTGAAATGGATGCCGATTACCATATACGCGCCATATACAGGCAGCTGCCCGCATAAAAAAAGAATTTCGCCTTGCAGGGTTTTCCTGGACCTACGCTGCCGCCATCTCACATAAGATAAAAATAGAACGGACCGCATTTCGGACGGTTTGCAAAATGCCCTAATGCGGTTCGTTTTCATTTTCTTTAATTGTTAATCAGCTTATCTTCGCCGTTCCAGCTGTAAAGCTTGCGGACTTCCTCGCCGACCTTTTCAGCGGGATGCTCTGCGGCAAGTTTTCTCATGGCCTTAAAGTGTACCTGACGGCCCGCCGGGCTCATATCCAGCAAAAATTCCTTCGCAAAAGTACCGTCCTGAATATCCGACAGAATCTTCTTCATCGCTTTCTTGGTATCTTCCGTAATGATCTTAGGCCCGGTGACATAGTCGCCGTACTCCGCCGTGTTGGAGATGGAATATCTCATGCCCGCAAACCCGGACTGATAAATCAGATCCACGATCAGCTTCATCTCATGGATACACTCAAAGTAAGCGTTTCTGGGATCGTAACCGGCTTCCACCAGCGTTTCAAATCCCGCCTGCATCAGGGCGCAGACGCCGCCGCACAAAACAGCCTGTTCGCCGAACAGATCCGTCTCGGTCTCGGTGCGGAACGTAGTCTCCAAAACACCTGCCCTTGCACCGCCGATGGCCAGCGCATAAGCCAGCGCCAGATCCAGGGCCTTGCCGGAAGCGTCCTGCTCTACCGCAACCAGACAGGGAACACCCTTGCCCACCTGATATTCGGAGCGCACGGTATGGCCGGGGCCTTTGGGCGCCACCATGGTAACATCCACATCCTTGGGCGGTTTGATACAGCCAAAATGGATATTAAAGCCATGGGCAAACATCAGCATATTGCCGGGCTCCAAGTTGGGCTCAATATCCCTTTTATACATGTCGGCCTGCAGTTCATCGTTGATTAAGATCATGATGATATCGGCCCGCTTTGCCGCCTCTGCCGCCGTATAAACTAAAAATCCCTGTGCCTCGGCTTTTGCCCAGGATTTGGAACCCTCGTACAGACCGATAATTACATTGCATCCGGATTCCTTGGCATTGAGCGCATGGGCATGTCCCTGGCTGCCATAGCCGATTACCGCAATGGTTTTGCCTTCCAGCAGGGAAAGGTTACAATCTTCCTGATAATAAATCTTTGCCATTTTAAAGTTTCCTCCTGATTTGTTTGTATAGTTCATGCAGGATGCCGCACCCCAAAACACCCGGGATGCTTATTCATCCATGTATACTACCTTATCAATGCCGCGCCCAAGCCCGGCAACCCCTGTCCTGGCCAATTCCAAAATCTCGTACCCGTCCAGCAGTTTCAAAAAAGCCTCTATTTTACTCTGGGAACCGGTCAGTTCGATGATCAGGTTCTCTGCGCCCACATCAATGATATTGGCACGGAACACATTCGCCACCGCAATGATGCCGGGCCGTTCCACAGCGCCTGCCTTGACCTTAATCAGCGCCAATTCCCGGAATACGCTGTCCTGCGGCTCCAGTAGATCGGAAGAGCACACGTCTGAACTCCAGTCACACAACAGCATCTC
>CARDPF010000461.1 GCA_948960675.1 uncultured Eisenbergiella sp. | reverse complement strand
TATCAACCACCCTTCTTGGAATTTCCTATATTTGAATTATACAGGAAGCTCCAAAATTTCGTATCCGCCATACTGCAGTTCGCACACCCGGTGCCCTCCCCCGTCCCGCACGCGCAGGGCCGGGTCGCGGAAATCACCGGTTCCCCACGCCGGATATTCAAAAGGAAAACTGTCCATAAAGCTGGCCTTGTTCTTAAGATGCCTCTGCTCCACTTCCTCCGCCCTCCCAAGGCGCAGCAGGTAAAAGGCGTCGTCATCCTCCAGCCGCTTCCCATAATAGAGATGCCCAAGATATTTTCCCGCTGCCACCCCCATCATATAGGACGTATGTTTTGTGTGAAGCTGAAAAATCTGTTTTTCCCCGTTTACCGAAATCATTTGCCGAAACCCTCCCTATTTGCTTTTCTTATTATTATACTTTATACTGGTAAAAAGAAAAGGCAGCCCTGATTCCATTTATTGTACTTATGTTGCCTATATCCTGTCCCCATGCGGGCAAAAAGCAACTACTTCCCGTTAAAAAGGAGAATTTTATGACACCTACTTCCAACCCCCCTGCATCCTCCCCCCAGCAATCCTTACGCATTTTTTTCTGCGGGCACGAGCAAACCCCTGCTTCCCATACCTGCGGCCCCGGAATCTGGCCGCATTACCTGCTGCATTACGTACTGTCCGGAAACGGCGTTTTCCGAAACGCGGGACAGGTCTGGCGCCTGCACGCCGGGGACGCTTTCCTGATCATCCCCGGCATCGTCGCCAGCTATGGGGCAGACCCCCAAACCCCCTGGGAATACTGCTGGGTCGGTTTTGACGGGCGGGACGCCAAAGACATCCTGACCCTTTGTGGGCTGACCGAAAAAAATCCGGTCTACCGCACAGAACAGTCTTTTGGACAGCCCATGGATAAAGCGGCCGTTTCCTGTCCGCACGAATCTCCCGCCGGCGCGTGCCTGCTTACGCTAAACGAAAGTTTTTACAGGGACACCGGCAATATCTATCTGCACCTTTCCCTGCTTTACCGTTTCTTTTCCTTGCTTGCCCCCCAGGCAGGCGCCTCGCCTGACAGCCCCTCCGGCTATATCCGGCAGGCGACCGAGTATATCCGGCACAATTATGCCTATGATATCAAAATTCAGGACATCGCCCACAACCTCGGCATTGACCGAAGCTACTTATACAAACTGTTTTCCCGGGAGCTTTGCACCTCCCCCCAGCAGTTTTTGATTGATTACCGACTCCATATGGCCAAACACCTGCTCTCCTCCACTACCCTGCATATTTCCGAAATTGCCAACTCCTGCGGATTCACGGACAGCGCCTCCTTCTGCCGCCATTTCCGCGCGCAATTTTCCATCACGCCTTCCCAGTTTCGCAGGGAACCGGGAAACGCCCCCGTAAAACCGTAGAACCAACAAGCCTGCTTAAGGCAGCGGGGGATGGGCCTCCCAAAATATCCGTACCGGTGCTGCTTTTTGACCCGTTGCCCACATGCTTCAATCTTCCCCTGCCAAAGACAGCACTTTCCGTCAAGAATAATTTTTGCTGCCGGTATATCCTTATGTTATGCATACTCGTGTGTGCGAAAAATGTTCCCATCGGCACCCCCACCCGACGCAGGAGGAAAATTTGGCAAAATGAAATTTTTGTGCCGGGAGTATCACCGCTGCCGGGCGACGGCTTTCTATCGGAGGTAAAAAGATTGAAAATTGAAATTTTCAATCGCGAGATTTGTGTCTGCGCGCTGCAAAG
>CARDPF010000460.1 GCA_948960675.1 uncultured Eisenbergiella sp. | reverse complement strand
ATACGAGGTGCTGTTGTGTGACTGGAGTTCAGACGTGTGCTCTTCCGATCTATACGGACGTATTTTCCACAGTGATGGTAAAAATGGCCGCCAGGCATCAGGATGTGGTGGCGATTACGGCGGCCATGCCGGACGGAACCGGATTGAAGCGTTTCCGAAACCTCTACCCGCAACGTTTTTTTGATGTGGGAATTGCGGAGGAACACGCAGTGACTTTTGCGGCGGGGCTGGCGGTAGGCGGCCTGCACCCGGTGGTTGCCATCTATTCCTCCTTTTTGCAGCGGGCATATGACCAGATTCTGCATGACGTATGCTTACAAAATCTGCCCGTGATTTTTGCCATTGACAGGGCCGGACTTGTGGGGAGCGACGGGGAAACCCATCAGGGGATTTTTGACCTGTCTTATCTTTCTTCCATTCCGAACATGCATATTATGGCGCCCAAAAACAAATGGGAACTTTCCGATATGATAAAATTCGCTTATGCCTTTAAAGGGCCGATCGCAATCCGGTATCCCAGGGGGGAAGCGTTCGCAGGGTTGCAGGAGAAAAGGCAGCCGGTGGTGTTTGGAAAAAGCGAGATGCTATATGAGGAAGAGGGGATTGCCCTGCTGGCAGTGGGAAGCATGGTAGTGACCGCCCTTTCTGTCCGGGAACGCCTCAAAGCGGCCGGGTATGCCTGTACGCTGGTGAACGCCCGGTTTGTCAAGCCGATTGACGGGGAGATGATCATGGCACTTGCGGCAAAGCACCGGCTATTTGTGACGCTGGAGGAGAATGTGGCCAGCGGAGGTTTCGGGGAAAAGGTCCGGGAACTGGCCGATACCAAAAAACTGGGTGTGCGCGTTCTTTGCGTCAACGTGCCGGACGAATATGTGGAGCATGGAAATGTGGAACTTTTGAAAAAAGAAATCGGGATTGATGAAGACTCTGTTTTGGACAGGGTTATGAAGGAACTGGAATCGCAATGAAAGAACGTTTGGATGTCCTTTTGGTCAAACGTGGGTTGGCAAAGTCCCGGGAAAATGCCAAAGAGATGATTTTGGAAGGCGGCATTTTGGTACAGGGCAGGGAAAGAAGAAAACCGGGTGAAAAGTACGAGGCGGATGAGACCGAGATTACCGTGCAAAAGGGCGGCCTTTTGTATGTAAGCCGGGGCGGGTTGAAGCTTGAGAAGGCGTTGACAGAGTTTTGCGTGTCCCTTGCGGGAAAGGTGTGTATGGACATCGGCGCCTCCACGGGAGGATTTACGGACTGTATGTTAAAAAGCGGGGCGGCCAGGGTCTATGCGGTGGACGCAGGACATGGCCAGCTGGCCCGGTCTTTGTTGGGGGACTGCCGGGTGATTAATATGGAAGGAACGAATTTCCGCTATATTACCGGCGATGACGTGAAGGAGGATTTGGATTTCATTTCTGTGGATGTTTCCTTCATATCCCTTACGAAAATTTTGACGCCTGCCCATGGTTTGTTAAAGGCGGGGGGACAGATGGTCTGCCTGATTAAGCCGCAGTTTGAGGCGGGACGGGCAAGGGTGGGAAAGCGGGGCGTGGTCAAGGACCCGGCCGTGCACCGGGAAGTGATCCGGGAAATCATGGAGTTTGCCAGGTCCATAGGGTTTGCTGTCCTGGGCCTGACCTATTCCCCCGTAAGAGGGCCGGAAGGAAACTTGGAATATCTGCTTTGGCTGCAAAAAGAGGAAGGGGAACACCAAGGCGCCGGTTTAGGGCAGGAGCGCAGTAAAAAGCTGATACAACAAACGGTGGAGCAGGCGCATCTTATGCGGTAGGGTG
>CARDPF010000459.1 GCA_948960675.1 uncultured Eisenbergiella sp. | reverse complement strand
CCCTGAGCCGCTTCACCGTCACGGTGAGTGTATTGTCGTTTACAAAATTCCCTTCCGAATCCCACAGCCTATCCAGAAGCATGCTCCGGGAAAGCGTGCGCCCCTTATTTTCCATCAAGGCCAGAAGCATGCGGTATTCCATGGCAGTAAGCTCCGCCGCTTTACCGGATGCATAGGCCCGCATTTTCTCTCTGTCCAGGGAAATATTCCCGCAGACAAGCATTGCACCGTTTTTTTCGGGCGCCCTGCGCAGCACCGCCTCAATCCTGGACTCCAAAACCGCAATATGGAACGGCTTCGTCACATAATCGTCCGCCCCCATATCCAGCCCTTTTGTGATATCCTCAACAGCATCACGCACTGTAAGGAAAATAATGGGCGTATTGCACTGTTCCTTTATCCATCTGCACAACTCATAACCGCTGCCGTCCGGGAGGTTCAGATCCAGGAGCACCAGGGCAAATTCCCTGGAAAATATATGTTTTGCCTCCGTAATGCCGGCGCATCCGGACATTTCATAGCCTTTTTTAGCCAGAGCCGCCCGGATCCCAAATGTAATCGTGTCGTCATCTTCCACCAGTAAAATTTTTGCCATTCTAAGCCCCGCCCCTCTTGCAATCGTATCTGAAAATCCATTTCCGGGCCGGGTAATGCCGGAACCGATTAAAGTGTCAACATTTCCCGGAATCAACCCTGGATTTCATTTCACAAAGCTGCCTGCTTACATCTGCCATGTCATGAAGTTCAGAATCACAGCAGCCGTCCGTATTAAAACATCTGCCCATCTATTCCGGCGCTCCTCCCTAAAATCCTGAAATGATTTTTACAGTTTTATCTTAACACAGGCTATGATAGATTTCAAGAATGGGGCAGGCCGTCAAAAAACAGAGCTTATTCAATCCTTCTTCAATCTTCTATGCTATAATATTGAATTACAGGATGCCCTTTGGGTATACCTTATCGGACAACGTCCGCCCGCCCCATAGGGGCATGCATTTCGGGATGCCCTTTGGGTATACCTTATCGGACAACGTCCACCTGCCCCATAGGGGCATGCATTTCGGGATGCCCTTTGGGTATACCCTTTTATCACAAAAAGGACGGGATTCAACATGAGGCTTTTACTGGTAGAAGATGAAAAACGGATGGCGCAGGCTCTGGCGGAACTGCTGCGTCAGGAAAAATATGAGGTAGACCATTGCGCGGACGGCCTCTCCGGGATGGACGCAGCAGAAAGCAATGTCTACGACATCATCATCCTTGATGTCATGCTGCCCGGAAAGAATGGATTTGAAATAGCAAAAGAGACACGGAGGCGTGGAATACGCACCCCCATTTTAATGCTTACGGCAAAAAACGACGTGGACGACAAAGTCATCGGGCTGGACAGCGGCGCCGACGATTATCTGACCAAACCCTTTATGACAAAAGAACTGCTTGCAAGGCTGCGCGCGCTTAGCCGTAGGAATATCCAGTCCCCGGACGGGACTCTTTCCTTTGGCGACATCGCGCTTGACACTGGCACATCTACGGTCGCCTGCACCCACACAGGCCATAGCGTTCGATTAAGTGAAAAGGAATATCGGATACTGGAATACCTGATCGCCAATCAGGGGCAGATCCTCACCCGTGAACAATTTGCTTTAAAGATCTGGGGGTATGAAAGCAATGCGGAATATAACAACGTGGAGGTCTATATGACCTTTACGAGAAAAAAGCTTGCTTTTATCGGAGCAAAAACATCCATCAAAGCCGTCCGCGGAATTGGATATGAATTGAGGTGTGGTGATGTTTAAAAAAACTCG
>CARDPF010000458.1 GCA_948960675.1 uncultured Eisenbergiella sp. | reverse complement strand
CCCTTTCCTATATGGTGGTGCCGCCAAAAAGCGGCATGGGGGTTTACTATGAAAGTTCCAAAACCTACAAGCAGGACTGCGCACTTGCTGCGCAGTCCGTGCACGCACCATGCGGCAAGGCCGCATGTGTGCATGCCCTTCATAGGAAACCCCTTTCCTATATGGTGGTGCCGCCAAAAAGCGGCATGGGGGTTTACTATGAAAGCTCCAAAACCTACAAGCAGGACGATCCCGTGACCGCCCGCAAAATTTGTACCGGGGAAAAGAAAGGGTTAAAAGAAACATGCACGAAACAAAACCGCAGACTCTCATGACCGAAGGGCCGATTTGGAAAAAAATTATCACATTTGCGTTCCCCCTGTTTTTGGGGAACCTATTTCAGCAGCTTTACAATACGGCAGACTCCCTGATTGTCGGCAATTTTCTGGGCAGCGACGCCCTCGCCGCCGTCAGTTCATCGGGAAGCCTGATTTTTTTGATGGTGGGATTCTTCAACGGTATCGCAATGGGCGCCGGTGTGGTGGTCGCCCGTTATTATGGCGCGCGCAAAATTGACTGTGTCCAGCGCGCAATTCATACGGACATCGCCTTCGGACTGACTGCGGGCACGGCCCTCACCATAATCGGACTGCTTCTTGCACCGAGGCTTTTAGTGTGGATGGGTACCCCCGCAGAAGTGCTGCCCAATTCCATCCTCTATTTCCGTGTCTATTTCTGTGGCTCCATAGCGTTTGTCATGTACAATGTGCTGGTAGGCATCCTACAGTCCATCGGCGACAGCAGGCATCCGCTGTTTTACCTGATCATCTCCTCGCTCATCAATATCGTACTGGATCTGATTTTTATCGGTATTTTCCGGCTCGGCGTGGGAAGTGCAGCTGCGGCAACCATCATCTCCCAGTTTGTCAGCGCTACCCTGTGTCTTAGGCGGCTGTTGCACAGCCCCCAAGACTACCGTGTCTCCCTGCAAAAAATCCGTTTTGACCTGACCTTTTTAAGGCAGATTATCCAAAACGGCCTTCCCTCCGGCATTCAGAATTCCATTATTTCCGTGGCCAATGTGGTGGTACAAAGTAACATCAACAGCTTCGGGAAAATGGCCATGGCAGGCTGCGGCGCATATTCCAAAATTGAAGGCTTCGGCTTTTTGCCCGTCACCTGTTTTTCCATGGCCTTAACCACCTTTGTCAGCCAAAATTTAGGCGCACGGCAATACGACCGCGCCAAAAAGGGAGCCCGCTTCGGCATCCTCTGCTCCATTTCCCTTGCGGAAGTCATCGGCGTATGTATCTATCTTTTCTCGCCCTGGCTGATCGCCGCTTTCAACAACGACCCGGAAGTGGTCGCCTTCGGCGTCCAGCAGGCCCGCACGGTGACACTGTTCTATTTCCTGCTGGCCTTCTCCCACTGCATTGCCGGAATTATGCGTGGCGCCGGTAAGGCCACGGTTCCGATGTTCACCATGATGGTATGCTGGTGCATCATCCGTGTATCCTATATCACCATAGCCGTGCGGTTCATCCCGGTCATCCGCACCGTTTTCTGGGCCTATCCGCTCACATGGAGTTTAAGTTCTGCGTTTTTCCTGCTCTATTTCCTCAAAGCGGACTGGATTCACGGATTTGAGAAATCCACATCCCCGCAATAAAAAAGTGTGCGCTTTGCGCACATGCCGCGTTGAGCGCGGTTGCCGTCAGGCAGCTTTTTCCCTGCGCGCAAGTACGCATTACCGCGATTTTTTATAAACTAAATGCAGAGGGTGTCGCAAAATCATCGATTAAGATGATTGAGCGATGCCCTCGCTCTATG
>CARDPF010000457.1 GCA_948960675.1 uncultured Eisenbergiella sp. | reverse complement strand
AGTGGAAGCCCGATTTTTAGAAAAAGCATAAATTCCCCTGCCCCGTCGATACGCGCCGCATCCAATAGCTGCCTTGGGATGGCGCAAAAACCCCGGTAACACAAAAAAACCGGAAACGTGGAAAACACGGCGGGCAGGATAATGGAAAGCTGCGTATCCATGACCCCGATCCGGTCCAAGACCAGATACTGGGAAAGCATCGTCACCTGAAAAGGCATCAACATCAGGGCTATGTATACCTGAAACAAAATCCGGCTTGCCCAAAACCGGTAAACGGCAAAAGCCCAGGCCGACGGAACCGCCACCACCAGCTGTCCCAGCAGGATACACAGCGACATTTTCACGGAATTCCAAAATACCACAAAAAACTGGGGGGTATAAAAAAGTATCTTTCCAAAATGGGCAAAGGTCGGATATTTGGGCATCAGTCTCCAGCCGATCTGCCCCTCCCCACCGTCCAGCACCGGTTTTAAAAATGCGGCAAGCTCCTGGTTGCTCATGACACATCCCGGCAAAATCAGCGCAAGGGGCGCAACCATGAGCAGGGCCGGGGGCAATAAGGCCAACACGGAAAGCAGCTTTAACACTCTTTTTTTCATCTAAACCTTCCTGCCCGCTTTAGCGGGCGTAAATTCACGTTTGAAATACTTTCGCACAGGGTTTTTAACCGGTTCCTTCTTCCCACAGGGCAGTAAGTATCCCGATCAGCACCAGTAAAACCCCAGCCAGACAGACGGCGGCAGCAGCCATTTTGTCCAGATCCATCCACACAAACCAGTTGTTAAAAAGGTGCTGCAGCAAATACATGTCCTCCTGCGGATACTCTCCCGCCACCAGATAAGCTTCCCGGAACGCTTTGAAGGAGTTTAAAAAAGAAAGCACCGTGATGGTATAAAAGACCCCTTTAAGCTGGGGCAGCAGGATTGCCCCCACGATCCGCAGCCTCCCCGCCCCGTCCACCTTGGCCGCTTCCACCATATCGGCGGGCACCGCCAAAATCCCGGACAGCCACAGTACGACCGTATATCCCAGATTTCTCCACACATAGGAAAATACCAGCACCCAAAAGGAAAAGCCCGTCTCCATATAGTCGATGTCCCATCCGGTCAAAGCGTTAAGAAATCCTTTTTGGTCAAAAACCAGCCGCCACACCAGCACCACCGTAGCCGCCGGAACCGCCATCGGAAACAAAAAGACCGATTTCCATAGCTGCACACTGCTAAGGCCCGAAAGCAGCAGCGCTGCCAAAAACCCCGCCAGCAATAAAACCGGCAGACAAAACGCCACAAAGCGCGCCGTGTTTTTTACCGCCAGCAAAAACGCCTCGTTTCCAAATATGGATTTGTAATTGGACAGACCCACAAATTCCCCTGTCACCGCCGTGGTAAAAGACCGCCGCACCACATCCGCAAAGGGCAGTAATATAAGCCCCAATACCCCGGCAAACCCCGGCAGCACAAACACCCAAAACCATCGTTTCCCCATCACCCTGGCCCCTTCCCTGCCAAAACCGGCATACCACATCCGCAACCGTTTCCTGACCCATGAATCGTAACGCATACGCCTCTAAATTTTCTCTAAAAGCCGTTTTTTCTTGACAGATAAGGTAGAATGCGTTACACTTAATGCACAAAGGTAGAATGCATTAAACCCAAAACAACATGGCAACGATTACTTCCACTACGATTACAGCAATTTTTTATAAAATAAGATAAAACGTTACAGTTCAGCCATAAATCCCGCGAAGTCAAAATCGTGCCCTGTGCACGATTTTGCGAGGGCTTCACGCACCAAAACGCGATTTTATCGCATTTTGT
>CARDPF010000456.1 GCA_948960675.1 uncultured Eisenbergiella sp. | reverse complement strand
GCTTTGCAGCGCGCAGACACAAATCCCGCGATTGAAAATTTCAATTTTCAATCTTTCTCCTCTCACTGATTACTATGGTTTAAAAAAGCCTTTGTCCTCTCCATCACCGGATGTTCAAAAAAGCTTTTTGCATCCCCCTGCTCCACCACAACCCCGTCTTCCATAAAAATAACCTTGGAAGAAACATTTCTGGCAAAAGCCATCTCATGCGTGACCACCAGCATGGTCATCCCCTCCGTGGCCAGCTGCTGCATGACAGAAAGCACCTCACCGGTCAGTTCCGGATCCAGCGCCGAGGTCGGTTCATCAAAATAGATGATCTTAGGGTCTGTCGCCAAGGCGCGGGCGATCGCCACCCGCTGCTGCTGCCCGCCGGAAAGCTGGCTGGGAAAATAGTCATAGCGGTCAGAAAGTCCCACCTTATCCAGCGACCGCTTTCCGATCGCCGCCGCTTCTTCCCTTGGCATGCGGCGCGCAATCACCAGCCCTTCCGTCACATTCTGCAGGGCGGTTTTATTGCGGAATAAATTATAATTTTGAAATACGAAAGCCGTTTTTTTGCGGATGGCCGCAATCTCCCTGCGGGAAGCCTTGTGCATCGAAACTGTTTCCCCGTCAAAAACCATCGTCCCGGCGTCCGCCCTTTCCAAAAAATTGATACACCGAAGCAGCGTGGTTTTTCCGGATCCGCTGGGTCCCAAAATGGCCACCACTTCCCCCTGCTCCACCTGCAGGTCCACGCCCCGGAGCACTTCAAGCGCGCCGAAGGATTTGTGAATATCCCTGATTTCCAGCATCAGACCGTCTCCTTTTTTTCGTAAGTGTTCAAACGCTTCTCCCCGATCCGCTGCAGTCTGGTAAGTACCGTGGAAAAGAGCAGATAGATCATGCCCACTTCTATATACAGGGCCAGCGGCTCATATGTCCTGGCCACAATCCGCTGGGTAGCCATAAACATTTCCAGCACCGTGATATTGGCCGCAAGGGACGTGTCCTTGACCAGGGCGATGAGGGAATTGGAAAGAGGCGGGAAAGCCGTCCGCATCGCCTGCGGCAGCACAATCCGGCGCATGATCTGCAAATAAGACATTCCCACACAATATCCCGCTTCCATCTGCCCGGCAGGTACCGACTCCAGTGCCGCGCGGACGGTTTCCGCACAATATGCCCCTTCGTTTATGGCAAACACGATCACCGCAGCCGGAAACGGATCAATGATAATCCCAAGCCCCGGCAATCCGTAAAAAATCACATACAGCTGCACAAGCAGCGGCGTTCCCCGGATCACCCACACATAAAACCTGGCCAGCTGCTTGACTCCCCTCACATTGGCAAACTGCACCATTGCAGTGACCACCGCAATCACCATCGCGATCGCAAATGAAATCACGGTGAGCGGAATCGTCATCGTCAACCCCGGAAGCAGTATTTTCATAAAGGAATCCGTCAGGATATTCCATACTCTTTCATTCATCAAACCCAATCACTCCTGCATCCTATTCTCATACCCGTGAATCTACAAAAAGCGTTACGCTTTACGTGTCACAGGCAAGCACCCCGCTCAAGAACGCCAGAACCAGTCCCTGTCCCCATCCCTGGATCCACTTCCTTGAAATTCCTTTATAGCCTGCAGCGTCCCGCATGACCGCCGTCCCGGCGGAAACGTTCCAAACCTTCCCGTCCTTTCCCACATTCGCCAAAACCCCGTCAATGGCCCGGTTGATATAGGGCGTATGTAACGGATTGCCCCTCTCCACCATGGCGGCCGCGATTCAGATCGGAAGAGCGTCGTGTAGGGAAAGAGTGTAGATCTCGGTGGTCG
>CARDPF010000455.1 GCA_948960675.1 uncultured Eisenbergiella sp. | reverse complement strand
TGCTGTTGTGTGACTGGAGTTCAGACGTGTGCTCTTCCGATCTCACGCTGGAAAATGATTTTCTCTTTCTCCTCCTCGTGCCGCTCCTTTCCGTCCCGGCTGCATGGCTGCTTTACCTTCTTTTGGAATTTCTGGAAAAGGCGCTGCTTTGGGCAATGCTGCTGCCCGACCGGTTCAATCCTTCCTCCGCACCACGTCGCCGTCCCCAAAATCCGCTGTCGCGCCCGTAATCACCTCGTCCGTCTCATCTATGCTCCCAGCCGCGACCGCCGCGTCTTTTCCGTTGGAATCCAGTACCTCCACCATCCTTTTTCTCGCCACCAGTTCCATGCCAAGAACCGTCTGCGTTTCCTCCAGCACATACACGAAGCTGCGCTGGAATTCATCCTGGTGCAGGGCGTTCATGGAAATGCAGTAGGGGAATGGTTCGGACTGCACCTGTAAAACAAAGGTTCCGCCCTGCCCGATGGTTCCGCTGCCCTCCGGCAGGGACATCCGCGCCGTAAAGCTTCCCGGCGCCCCGTCGGTTTCCCCCAGAAACTCCACCGTTACCGGTATCTTTTTACTCCCCTGCGCCACAAAATTCCCAAGTGTCAGCGATCCCTGCGAGCCTTGCTCCACATATTTTTTCTGTTCTTTATCCAGTACCGCCTCAAACTGTAGCAAAGACGAGACATCCGCATAAGTCACCGCCGCCTGGCCCGTGGTTTTTTCCCCGGGCCGCACATGAACCTGGGTAACGGTTCCCGCTTCCTTAGCACAGATTTTTCCCTCCTGCTGCAAAAAAGAACACAGCTTTGCCAGTTCTTCCTGCAGGCCGGAAATCTCCATTTGTTCCACCCCCAAGGCCGCGTCCGCTTGTTCCGGGGAAAAATTGTCCTCCAGTCCCCGGCCCGCCTGCAGATACGCCTCCGCCTGCCCATCCTGTGCGTCCTCCCGCTCCCGTTTGGCTTCCAGCAGCCGCTGCTCTAACGCCTTACGTCCCTCCTCCCAGCTTTTCCACACTTCTTCATCGTCACTCTCCGGTGTATCCGCCACATACAGGGACAACTCCCTTTCTGCACACGCTTCATCCTCCTGCGCCCGCTCCAGGCGCTTTTGCGCTTCCACCAGCGTCAGGGCGCCGTCCTCCAGTGCACGCTGCATCTGCCTGTTTTTCTCCTCCCCCGCCAGTTCCAGATTGCCCTGCAGGGTCGCGATCTGCAGTTCCCTTTTACGGATCTCGAGTTCCTTTTGCCCGGCCAATTCCTGCAAATAGCCGGTATCCAGCAAAAACAGGGGCTGCCCTGCTTCCACCCGGTCGCCCGGCATCACTAACACCTCCTCCACCTGCAGCCCCTCCTGTACGCAAAGCGCCAGTTCCCGCGCCGGCTTGACAATCCCCGTCGCTTTCACCTCATGGTGAATGGTCATGGTTTTTGCATTCTGCGTCTCCACCTGAGGCAGCTTGGACGCGTAAATTGCTTTGGAGAGTAACGTACAAAAAAGCATTGCCGCCAGAAAAACGCCCAACCCTGCCAATATCCGGCCGTTTTGTATTTTTTTCACGAAAAACCTCCTCCCATGCTATTCACCGGCCATCCGCCGTATTCCAAAACGGCCGCCGTTGTTTCACTCCTTGAGTGCCGATGCCACAATACCCTGCTCCAAATATTCTTTTCCCAGCAAAAAGACAAAAACAGCCGGAACCAGCGTAAGCAGCGAGACCACGAACGCCTCCCCCACACGCCCTATTTCAATCTGCGGCAAATACAGCGACAGCGGCCAAAGCGTCTTATCCTTCAAAAAAGCCAAAGGCTGTTCGATCAAATTCCAATATTCCAAAAAACCCA
>CARDPF010000454.1 GCA_948960675.1 uncultured Eisenbergiella sp. | reverse complement strand
CGTCCCCAGCCTGCAGGCACGCCGTCCGAGCCCATGGCTAAACTTAATGACATTGATTCACGGCCCAAAAAATTTCAAAAAAGTATTGACAATATAAAAAAATGCGTGTATCATGCAAACCGTAAAGCAAAGGCGCTTTGGAGATTTCTCCGGAGCGTCTTTTTTTGTGCAAAAGGACAAGTGGAAAGCTGCATCCTGCAAAGCTTTCACTGATGGAAATGCCGCTTACGCGGCGGAATGAGAGGCATTATGGCAAAAAGCATTCCTGAAATCTACGGCAGTCTGGTTTTTAACGACAAAGTCATGCGCGAAAAGCTCCCCAAGGATATTTACAAGGCGCTGCGCAAAACCATCGAAAACAATACGCACCTGGAATTGGACGTGGCCAACTCCGTGGCGGTGGCCATGAAGGAATGGGCCGTGGAAAACGGCGCAACCCACTTCACCCACTGGTTCCAGCCCATGACGGGCTTTACGGCGGAAAAGCACGACAGCTTTATTTCCCCGGTGGACAACGGCCAGATCATCATGGATTTTTCCGGCAAAGAATTGGTAAAAGGCGAGCCGGACGCTTCCAGTTTCCCCTCCGGCGGCCTGCGGGCGACCTTTGAGGCCAGGGGCTACACCGCATGGGATCCCACTTCCCCGGCCTTCATCAAGGACGGCACCCTCTACATCCCCACCGCTTTTTGTTCCTACACGGGAGAAGCGTTGGACAAAAAAACGCCCCTGTTGCGTTCCATGGAAACCCTGAGCCGGGAAGCGGTAAAGGTTCTCCATCTGTTAGGACACAATGAAGTCACCGGCGTCTCCACCACCATCGGCCCGGAACAGGAATACTTTTTGGTGGACAAAGAACTGTACCGGCAAAGAAAGGATCTGATTTTCACCGGGCGCACCTTGCTTGGCGCAATGCCCCCCAAGGGACAGGAGATGGAGGATCACTATTTCGGGGCCATCAAACCCCGGATCTGCGCATACATGCATGAACTTGATGAGGAACTTTGGAAGCTGGGGATTCCTGCAAAGACGAAACACAATGAGGTGGCCCCGGCCCAGCATGAACTGGCACCGATTTTTGATACGGCCAACATCGCGGTAGACCATAACCAGCTGACCATGGAAATCATGAAAAAGGTTGCCGACAAGCATGGCCTGGCCTGCCTGCTGCATGAAAAACCCTTCGACGGTATCAACGGCTCCGGCAAACATAACAACTGGTCCATGGTCACGAGCACCGGCGTAAACCTTTTGGAACCCGGCCGCACCCCGGCGGAAAATACCCAGTTTCTGGTATTTTTGATGGCCGTCATCAAAGCGGTGGACGAATATGCGGATCTGATGCGTCTCTCCGTTGCCAGCGCGGGCAACGACCACAGGCTTGGCGCAAACGAAGCGCCCCCGGCGATCATCTCCGTTTTTCTGGGCGACGAACTGACTGGGGTTTTGGATTCCATTGAAAACGACACCTTCTTTGGAAAGCAGCAGAAAGTCCAAATGGAAACAGGTGCAACCGTGCTGCCCCACTTTTTCAAGGACAATACCGACCGCAACCGGACTTCCCCCTTTGCCTTTACCGGCAACAAATTTGAATTCAGAAGCCTGGGTTCCTCCGTATCCGTGGCAACCCCGAATATCGTGCTCAACACCGCCGTTGCGGAGGCGCTCCGGCAATTTTACGAAGAATTGAAGGATACCCCACTTCCGGAAATGGATGCCGCCGTACATGAACTGGTCAAGCGCGCCATCCTAAAACACAAAAAGGTGGTCTTCAACGGCAACGGCTACACGGACGAGTGGGTGGCGGAGGCCAAAAAGCGCGGTCTTTAGATCGG
>CARDPF010000453.1 GCA_948960675.1 uncultured Eisenbergiella sp. | reverse complement strand
TGTGAATTGTCTGTGAAAAAAGGTGGTAACACGAAGCGTAGGCCCTCGTCCTTTTAGGATGGGGCCTTTTATTGTCTTGTTTTATGGAAAATTGCCACAGTGTAAACCGGTTTTGCTGCCGGGCGGCGTTTTTCAGTTTGAATGGACGTATATGGAAAGGAGCAGACACATGACGGTATTTGACGAGTTACAAGCCAGGGGGCTTTTGGCGCAGCTGACCGATGAGGCGGAAATCCGGGAATTGGTCAATGGGGGAAAGGCTACATTTTACATCGGGTTTGACCCGACGGCTGACAGCCTGCATGTAGGACATTTCATGGCGTTGTGCCTGATGAAGCGCATGCAGATGGCAGGAAACAAACCCATTGCATTGCTGGGGGGCGGCACGGGGATGATCGGCGACCCCACCGGCCGGAGCGATATGCGGCAGATGATGACGCCCGAGACGATTGGGCACAATTGTGAATGCTTTAAAAAGCAGATGAGCCGTTTTATTGACTTTTCCGACGATAAGGCTTTGATGGTAAATAATGCGGACTGGCTGTTGGATTTGAACTATGTGGAGCTTTTGCGGGAGGTGGGAGCATGCTTTTCCGTCAACCGGATGCTGACGGCGGAATGCTATAAACAGCGCATGGCGAAGGGGTTGAGTTTTCTGGAATTCAATTACATGATTATGCAGAGCTACGATTTTTACATGCTCTACCAAAAATACGGCTGCAACATGCAGTTTGGCGGCGACGACCAGTGGTCCAACATGCTGGGGGGCACGGAACTGATCCGCAGGAAGCTGGGTAAGGACGCTTACGCCATGACCATCACACTGCTGCTCAATTCCGAGGGAAAAAAGATGGGGAAAACCCAGAAAGGGGCGGTGTGGCTGGATCCCGCCAAGACGAGTCCCTATGAGTTCTACCAATACTGGAGGAATGTGGCGGATGCAGATGTCATGAAATGCTTAAAGATGCTCACCTTCCTGCCCATTGCACAGATACAGGAGATGGAAGCCTGGGAGGATAGCCGGTTAAACGAGGCCAAAGATATTTTGGCTTATGAGCTTACGCAGCTGGTACACGGGGAGGAGGAAGCCAAAAAGGCGCAGGCAGGCGCGAAAACGTTGTTTACGGGCGGTACAAATGCCCAGATTTCTGCAGATGCCTTAAAGGAAGTGCAGCTTCCTACCGCCAACTTGGAGGAAGCAGATTTTACGGACGGGGTGATTGATATTTTGGGGCTTTTGGTGAAAGCCGGTTTGTGTGCATCCCGTTCCGAGGCGCGCCGGAACGTGGAGCAGGGAGGGGTATCCGTTGACGGGGAAAAGGTGGCGGATATCAAAAAGACTTTTGGTAAAGACGCGTTTGCAGGTGACGGAGTTATGGTGCGGAGGGGAAAGAAAAGCTTTAAAAAGGTGATCTTTTCCCCCACATAAGAACAGGGGGATACCAATGAGGAACGGCGGGAGCGGAAAAAGGCTGATGGCTTATGTTCCGGATTATGTGGTGTTTGATTTGGAAACTACCGGTGTGAGCGTAAAAAATGATGCGATTCTGGAGATTTCGGCCGTGAAGGTAATGGCAGGGGAAGTGGTAGATACATTTTCCACACTGGTCAACCCCAAGAGGCCCATTCCGGCGGCGGCATCCGGCGTGAACCATATCACGGATGAAATGGTGGCGGATGCGCCGGATATCGGGACGGTACTGCCTGCGTTTTTGGCATTTGTGCAGGGGATGGTGCTGGTGGGACATAATATCCATACGTTTGACCTGCCGTTTTTGAACCGGGATGCCATGGCCTTTCTTGGAAAACCGTTGGAAAATGGTTATGTGGATACTTTATA
>CARDPF010000452.1 GCA_948960675.1 uncultured Eisenbergiella sp. | reverse complement strand
AACAATAATGAGGGCATCGTAGAGAAAACTCGGAAAATTCAAACAGATCATGTCCAAGTGCTTCATCGGGATAACGGCATGACCAAAAATATCTCTCTTATTGACAAGAAAAACATCCACAACAACCGTTTGCAGGTCATCAATCAGTATGAGGTAGGCGCGGCGGATGGGGCTAACCACGACAACCGCTATGACGTGACTATCCTGGTCAACGGCCTGCCCCTCATCCATGTGGAGTTGAAGCGCCGGGGTGTAGCCATCCGGGAGGCGTTCAACCAAATCAAGCGGTATCAGCGGGACAGCTTCTGGGCTGGCTGTGGGCTGTTTGAGTATGTGCAGATTTTTATAATCTCCAACGGAACGCACACCAAATATTACTCCAACACCACCCGTTCCAGCCATGTGAAAGAGATAAATGAGGCTGGGAGGCGAAAATCAAAGAAAACCAGCAACAGCTTTGAGTTTACCTCTTTCTGGGCGGATGGAAACAACAAGGTCATTGCCGACCTGATCGACTTTACCAGGACCTTCCTCGCCAAGCACACCATTTTGAATGTGTTGGTCCGGTACTGCGTATTTACCTCGGAAGATATGCTGATGGTCATGCGGCCCTACCAGATTGCGGCCACAGAGCGGATCTTGAGCCGTATTGAGGTTTCCACCAACTACAAAAAGATGGGGAGCATTGACGCAGGCG
This sequence comes from uncultured Eisenbergiella sp., assembly GCA_948960675.1. Lineage (GTDB taxonomy): Bacteria > Bacillota > Clostridia > Lachnospirales > Lachnospiraceae > Gallintestinimicrobium. The sequence goes on along the minus strand of CARDPF010000452.1, from coordinate 1,157 downwards.
GCTACATCTGGCACACCACCGGCAGCGGCAAGACTCTGACCTCCTTCAAAACGGCGCAGCTTGCCTCTCAGTTCCCCTACATTGACAAGGTGCTTTTCGTGGTAGATCGTAAGGACCTGGACTACCAGACCATGAAAGAGTATGACCGCTTTGAGAAAGGGGCGGCCAACAGCAACAAATCAACGGCGGTTCTGCAGCGGCAGCTGGAGGACACAAAGGCCCGTATTATCATTACGACCATCCAGAAACTGGACAACTTCATCTCAAAAAACAGAGGCCACGCCGTATACGGCAAGCATTGCGTCATTATCTTCGATGAGTGCCACCGCAGCCAGTTCGGGGATATGCACGCCAAGATCGTCAAAGCGTTTAAGAATTATCACCTGTTCGGCTTTACCGGCACGCCGATTTTCGCCAAGAACGCCGCAAAGGGCAAGCATCTGGAATTGCTTACTACCCCGCAGACCTTCGGTGACCAGCTTCACACATATACCATCGTGGATGCCATCAATGATGGGAATGTTTTGCCCTTCCGCATTGACTATGTGGATACGGTAAAAAAGAAGGACGATATCAAGGACAAGGATGTCCGGGCTATCGACATTGAAAAGGCGATGGGCGCCCCGGAGCGGGTGCAGGAGATTGTGAAGTACATCTTGGATCATTTCGACCAGAAAACTAAGCGCAGCAGCTATTATACCCTGAAAGGCCAGCGGATGGCCGGATTCAACTCTATCTTTGCGGTCAGCTCCATTCCTGTGGCGATGAAATATTACACGGAATTCAAAAAACAGCTTGCCCAGCAGAACCGGCAGTTTACAGTTGCCACGATTTTCAGCTATGTTGCCAATGCGGATGATCCGGATGATGTGCTGGGTGAAGAGGGCTTTGACACCGACGCCCTTGACCAGACCTCCCGTGATTTTCTGGACAGTGCAATCAGGGATTACAATGCGGCGTTTAACACCAACTTCGATACCTCCGCCGATAAATTCCAGAATTATTATAAGGATCTGTCCATGCGGGTGAAAAACCGGGAAGTTGATTTGCTGATCGTGGTCAATATGTTCCTGACCGGCTTTGACGCCACCACACTGAACACCCTGTGGGTGGATAAGAATCTGAAGATGCACGGTTTGATACAGGCATTCTCCCGT
>CARDPF010000451.1 GCA_948960675.1 uncultured Eisenbergiella sp. | reverse complement strand
GCTGTTGTGTGACTGGAGTTCAGACGTGTGCTCTTCCGATCTACGCCGTCAAAAAACTCCTTGCGCACCGGCAGCGCCTGTCCCTTTTGTCTGCACAGCCCGTCGAAAAATTCCTCATAGCCTCCAAACACAAGGTCATACCGGTCCTGCTCTCCCCGCAGGCGTTCCACTGCCGCCACGTTTTCCTTCGTGGGGCCTCCGCCGTGGTTACCCACGCCAAAACAGCAGGGCATGGAGGAAAGGCCCGCCTTCCGGGCCGCATCCCCCGCCAGCTGTATGGCCTCCTTTAGCGACTCGTAAAACCAGGTGGTATACTCACTAGGCAGGCTCACCGCATGTACCTGGCTGCCGTCTGGCCCCTCCCATACAAACACCGGCGTCTCCAGTCTTGGCCGCATGAAGACATAGGCGTCCATACCGCTCTTTTTCAAAATCTGGGGCAGGGATGGATTGTGCCCAAAGCTATCCACATTGGAGCCGACCCGGCAGATCACCCCGAATTTTTCGTGGAAATAGCGCTGCGCGTACAATCCCTGCCGCACAAAGGCTTCCCCGCAGGGCAGAATGCAGTCTGGCTCCAAAAACCACCCTCCGGTAAGCTTCCAGCGGCCCTTGGCCACATACTCCTGTATTTCTGCAAACAGCTGGGGCGCCACCGCCTCCATCCATTCAAAAAAGGCAGAAGAGGTGGAGGTAAAGGTTACGTCCTCCCTCTCCCGCAGCCGGTCCAGGGCGGCGGAAAAAGTGGCTTTCACCTCCTGCATACCCTCGTCCCAATCCCAAAACCACACCGGATCAATGTGGGAGTTGCCGATCATATAAAGCGTTGTTTTTTCCATGATTTCCTCCCCTATGCATAGGGCGTACAAACAATGACGCACGCCGGTTTCAAAGTTAAAACGTTGGGACATACAGCGTCGCAGCGTCCAATTTTAGGGCCTTTGGGGAAGCAAAAACGAATCCCCGGTTTTTTCAATCCAGCCCTGCAGCAGATCATACAGTTTTCTGCGTTCTTTTTCATAGAGCCGTTCATGGGCGTAATTGGCCAGTTCATACGGATCCTCCTCCAGATGAAACAACATCCATTCGCAGTTTTCCAGACAGACATATTTCCAGCCGTCCTCCGTCACCACGCCCCTAAAAGGCTTATCCACACTGTCAAAGTGCCCTGTGGGAATCACGGACTGCAGATAGGCGCTGTTTGGCGCCTTCTGTGTCCGCTCCCTTCCGGCGATGCGCATCCACGAATAATCCATGCCTTCCATCCATTCCGGAACCGAAAGCCCGCACAATCCCAGACTGGTGGGGGCAAAATCCACATGGTTGAAGCATATTTTTTCCCGGTAGCCCCCCTTTAGCCCGGGCTTTAGCGCGGTGCGCCTGCCGCCGGAAAAAATGACGGGAATGCGGACGGATTCCTGATAAGGGCTCATTTTGCGGAAATGCCCGTGGGAACCCATCATCTCCCCATGGTCGCTGAAAAACACGATATGGGTGTTGTCCGCCAGTCCGGTTTCCTCCAAAACATCCAGCAAAAGTCCCACATTTTGATCCAGATTTTCGATCTGCGCATAATATCCTGCAATGTGGCGGCGCGCCCGCTCCTCAATCCGGGGAACCGGCGGCACGTTTGGGCGCAGCCGCACCGCACCAGGCGTATGGCGTCCCATATCCTTAGGCGGGGCAAAGTGGGGGTCGTGGGGCGGCTGTACGGACAGTACCGCAAAAAACGGCTGGTTCCTCCCTTCCCGCAGCCAATCGCACAAAAGCCCAGTCAGCCGGTCCGTCTCGTAGCCTGCAAGGTATGTGGGCCCGATCTCCTCCTCCCCTCCCTTGTGCCGCCGATGTCCATGCACCCAGGTATGGA
>CARDPF010000450.1 GCA_948960675.1 uncultured Eisenbergiella sp. | reverse complement strand
GGGGGAGGAGGAGCGCCGCAGGATTTTCCCGGTTCCGGATGCCTTTCGCTTCCCAAAGCTGATAAGCCTAACCGAATGCCATAATGCAGGGGTAAAAGGCATTTTGTCGCCTCCCCCGTTAGACATATCGTTTTATGTGCTGCGGTAGCCTTCCCGGTACCCGCACTCTGCCAGAAAGCGGGAGGGAAAACCGGGCTCTTTTGGGGTTCCGCACACCCAGCCCAGGTAGAGCCGTTCCTTTGCCCGGGTCATGCCCACATAAAACATCCTCCGCTCTTCTTCCAGCGCGTCTGGCCCCACACTCTTTTTATGCGGCACAATCCCCTCGTTGCAGTCCGGCAGAAATACCACGTCATACTCCAGTCCCTTAGCCCCATGCATCGTCATAAGGTAAACGGCATGCTCCGTATTTTCTTCCTTTTTGGCGGACGCAAGCAGCGTCTCCCGGTAAGCCTCCATATGCTCCTCCAACCGTTCCACACTGCCAAACCGCCGGACGCTTTCCTGCAAAAAGTCAGCCGCCTCCACAGCCCGGGTATAGGCTTCCCCGCTCCACTCCTTTTTCATATGTTCGTCATAACCGGCTCCCCTGCGCACATAATTTATAGCCGCATACAAGTCCAGACCCGCAATCCTGCCGATATCCGCCTGCATTTTCAAAAGCACCGGCTGCATATAGGGTTTTTCCCGGTAAGCGCTGCAAAGGGCGGGAAACGAAACCTGTCCCTCCCCCACCTTTTGTCGGGCTATATAGCGGCAGGGCTTATTCATAATCTTAAGGAAATCCCTCCGGCTCCGTTCCACCTTGGCAAACCGCAGATAAGCCAGCAAGTCCTGACAGACCGGATGCTCGTAAGGATTTTTAATTTTCTCCTTCATGGAAAAGGCAATTCCTACTTCCCCCAGCGCCTCCGCCAGCAGCACGCAATCCGTGTTCGTCCGGAAAATGGCGGCAATCGTTTTGGCAGGCTCTTTTTCACAAAAATCCCGTATCCGTCCGCACACGGCCGCCGCCTGCTGCCTGCGGTCTAAAAAGCTGCCGATCTGCACGCTTCTGTCTTTGGACAGCGGCTTCCAAATCCCAGCCTCCCCTTCCCTGCCCCAGGGAGCCCGCGTCCCCGGCTCCCCTTTTATTTCCTCCCCGGCTTTTGCGGCCTTCCCTGCCGTAATTTTTTTCGGAAACCGTTGTCTGTTTGTAGCGATCAGCTTTCCCGCCGTTTCCACAATGCCTGTACTGCACCGGTAATTGACCGAAAGGGTAATCTGCCTCACTGCCGGAAAATCCTGCACAAACTGGCGCATGATGGCCGGATCGGATCCCCTAAACCCATAAATCGCCTGATCGTCATCCCCCACCGCAAACAAATTTCCCTCCTTGCCTGCCAACAGCTTCATCACACGGTACTGCACTGCATTGATATCCTGAAACTCGTCCATGAGAATATAGGAAAAGCGCTGTCCCCATGCTTCCAGGACCTGCCGGTCGGTCAGCAAAAGATGCTCTGCGGCCGCCGCGAAATCATCCAGATCCAGCCTGCCCGTCCCAAAAAGCTGTCCCTGAAACCCCATAAAAACCTTTTTAAACAACGGCATTTCCAAAAAGGCGCTGTGAAAATCCGCCGGGATTTTTCCTGCATTTTTCAAAAAGCCGATCTCTGATAGAAGCCCTTCCTCCATTCCCTCCTCCTGCGCAATCCCTGCCTCCAACGCCTGTAGCACCGTGCGCAGATACTCCCTTTTTTCCCGCTCCGACACAATACGGCCTGACGCATACCGGCGGGAACTTTTTAAAATCTGGAAAAAAACGGCATGAAATGTGCCAAAAGTCACCGGATGAAAAACCCCTTCCATCCTGGCAAAGAAACGGTCCCGCATCTGACATAG
>CARDPF010000449.1 GCA_948960675.1 uncultured Eisenbergiella sp. | reverse complement strand
CCGCCGGTATCTTCAATCCGGACTCCGCTGACGATTTCGGAAATAGAATCCAAATATACATCCGCCGCAGCCACCCCCCGTACCGCACCGTCCCGCGACTTTAGCACCCCGGAAGCGCCTACCACATAAGACCGGCTGTCCTCGTCAAAATATACGTCCCCCAAAATGAAAGCGTCCGACTCCAAACCGTCCTGATACCAACTCTTGGCCGTCGCGTCAAAGTCCGGGCCCGGCTCAAAAGAAGCATGGTATAACGAGCCGTCCGTCAGCGCCACATATAATCCGGCAGGATAGGCATCATTTTGATTTACCGTGTGCCTGATATATTCCATCATATCCGGCACATCCATATCCTCATATTCGATAGTGTCCCGCTGGGCCTCCAGCATCGTCAGCGTGCCGTTCATCCAGGCCCTGGTCTCCTGAATCGTCCGGCCGGTAGTGGTCTGCAGCAAATCCTCGCTTTTTTCCAACAACGCATGGGACATTTGAAAATAAACCACCGCGAACAAAATCGCCACCGCAATCACAACACTTCCGACAATAGCGGACACCAACTTCCCTGTAATGCCCCATCCCCGGCGAATCCCCTGGGGATGCATTTCAGTTCCTTTGTTCTGCTCCATACTCGTTACTCCCTCACATTTTTTCTTTAGACCGTCCGCATTGACACAGACATAAAAGTCCGGTGCATACAAACCCGAACCGTTACATGCGTCAACCGGCTTTCATATATGATGACACGCCGACAAAACAAACGCATGCCAGTTAAATATTATTATATCTTCCCCTATCAGAAAAAACAAGCTATTTATGCACTATTTACCGTCCTTACTGTTATAGTTCTTACAATTTACGGCCAATGCCAATAACGATTTTGCGGTTACAGTTTAGCCGTAGGCCAAACTGTTACATTTTCCGTGATCCCTTCTGCAAAGATATTGCTAAATCTACAAATGTAACCTATAATAAGGGGGATACCAAACGCATTCATATAATCATTCAAAAAGAGGGAAATGACATGGAAGGAAGAATTCATTCTTTGGAAAGTTTCGGTTCCGTTGACGGCCCCGGCTTGCGTTTCGTCGTTTTTGTCCAGGGCTGCCCCATGCGGTGCGCATACTGCCACAACCCGGATACCTGGGCAATGGACGGCGGCACCATGATGAAGCCGGAGGAAATTTTTGAGCAGTACAAGAGAAACGAGGGTTTTTATAAAGGCGGCGGCATCACTGTCACAGGCGGCGAGCCCCTGATGCAGGTAGATTTCCTGATTGACCTGTTCACCATTGCCAAGAATAACCACGTACACACCTGCATCGACAGTTCCGGTATCGCTTACCGTCCCGACGGCAATCCGGAATGGCTTGCAAAGCTGGATCATCTGATGACGCTTACGGATCTGGTTATGCTGGACATCAAGCATATCGACCCAATAAAGCACCGGGAACTGACCCAGCAGCCAAACGACGGCATTCTGGCTTTCTGCAGCTATCTAAACGAAAAGAAAGTGGACATGTGGATCCGCCACGTGGTCGTTCCCACCATCACTGACGACCCTAAATACCTGTACGAGCTTGGCTATTTCATCGGACAGTTTTCCAATCTCAAAGCGCTGGACATTCTGCCCTACCATACCATGGGCAAACCCAAATATGACAAGCTGGGAATGGAATATAAACTCAAGGATATCCCTGCGATGGACACCAAAAAAGCGGTAGAACTCAAGAAAACCGTTCTGGAAGGCGTCCGCGACCGCCGGAACGGGCAGGCCGCGCACATCCCCTCCTCCGAGGAACTTTCCTGACACGTTACTATGAACGGCCCAGGGCCGTTCATAGTAACGATTCGGGGCGGTATTGCGAGTTTTGCTGCGCAAAAACCGCCCCT
>CARDPF010000448.1 GCA_948960675.1 uncultured Eisenbergiella sp. | reverse complement strand
AAAGCAGGATTTGTTTTCCTTATACAGCATCGGAAATGACGGGGAACAGGAAGGATATTTTGTGTTTGCCATCCATGCAAAGGCAGAAAATCCCAGACTATATCTGTCGGTGGGAAGCGGTCAGGGAGCACAGGTAGTGTTTTTGGAGGGAACGATTCTGCTGGATTCGTTTTGGAACGCAGATGCAGGGGAAGTGGGGGAGATGCCGTGAAAAACAAATCGAACCGCCATGTCCGGATGGTAGTCAATGTTTTGCTGACGGTGGTAGTGCTGTTTGAAATCACATATTGTTTCGGATATGGAAATATGAAGAAAAATTCCATGGAATATGGACTGGAATATGAAAAAAGCCCGCTCGTCCTGCAAAAGGCGGTGCTGACGAACCGCAAGGATCTAAACGAAGCCTATGGCATTGAGGAAGGGAAGACCCTTTACGAACTGCGCCTTATTTATCAAAATCCTTCCCCCTGTAACGGACATTTTTTGGGATATCCGGAATTGGAAGCTGGCGGAGGCGCTTATGCGACATACGTTTATCCAAAAGCGGCAGGCTATTTTGGACGGCAAATCCGTTACAGCCAAGTGATACCGGCCAAAAAGACGGGGTGTTTTGACTGCTTTGTTGCGGTACCGGACAATTCGGGAAGACTGCAGGTCTTTGAAAAGGAGAAAAAGCTGCTCCAAAAAGGGGAGATGGTAATGTTCCAACTCCCCCAAAAGCTTAGGCAGTCCGTCGTCTGGGAAAAGCAACCCTCTACCGGCGAATAGCCTCCACAATTTCGCGGGTGGTTTTGGGCTTGTTCATGGAATAGAGGTGAATGTCTTTTACGCCATGGGCCTGCAAATCCTGAATCTGGCGGATGCAGTAGTCGGTTCCGGCTTTACGCATGTCCGTCGGGTTATCCGCGTGGGAGGCGATGAGGTCTGCCAGTTCTTTGGGAACGCAGGAGCCGGAAAGGGTGACGGTGGTTCCCAGCTGTTTGGCGGCAGTGATGGGCATGATACCGGCGTGTACCGGAAGGGTGATACCGGCTTTTTCCTTTTCCTCCATAAAACGGTAAAAAAAGCGGTTGTCAAAAAAAAGCTGTGTGATCAGAAACTCGGCACCTGCTTCCTGTTTCATTTTCAGGTATTCGATATCCTGCGCAAGGCTTTCGGCCTCAAAATGCTTTTCCGGATAACAGGCCCCTGCAATGTGGAAATCGGACGCTTCCTTCAAAAAGCGTGTCAGGTCGCTGGCATGGGCAAACGCGCGGTTGGAAAATTGGGCGTCATCCATCCAGGAGGGCCGGTCTCCCCGGAGCGCCAGAACATGGCTGACATGTGCTGCTTTCAAATCCTGCATGACCCGGAGAATGTCCTCTTTCTGGGAGCCTACACAGGTCATGTGCGCGATGGCGGTGATTTTCAGCGTGTTTTGGATATAAGAGGCGATATCCACCGTTTTTTTGGAATTGCTTCCGCCTGCGCCGTAGGTAACGCTGATAAAGTCCGGCCCTAGCTGCGCCAGCTGGTTGAGCACAGTGTAGGCGTTTTCAAATTCGTCGTCTTTTTTCGGGGGAAATACTTCAAATGAAAGTGTCTGCTTTTTGCTAAAATTTTTATCCTGCATTTTCGTTTCCCTTCTAAACTGGCATGCGCCATTGCTGGCGCGCCACCACGCATGAAAGCCGGTTGCTACGCGCTGGCGCAGATGCTTGCCACCACCACGTATTCTCACGGCCTGCGCAGTAAATGCACAGACCTGTCTGAACGGTTACGACCTTTTACCTTTTTCGTATACTTTTGGTGTGGTTTATTGACTTTGGAACTTAAATATCGTAACATATTATTATGTGTGATGCAAGGATGAATTACTATGAAAGCCCCGGACGACGGCTGTGTGAATGGGCATGCTTGCATGCACA
>CARDPF010000447.1 GCA_948960675.1 uncultured Eisenbergiella sp. | reverse complement strand
GTTTGCATGCCACCATGCGTAAGGAACCGTCCGCCCGGCAGGGGTGTCCGGCCTGTAAAAGGCTCCGCCTTCCCCGTCCGCCGGCACGCCTCCCAAAGCCTGTGGCTTCACGAAGCATTGGCCGTGAATCGTAACTGGTTTGCCGGCATTTACCATTTTTTATAAGGGCAGCGGTTCTTCTTTACGGCCGCGCGCAACTCCACATAGCAGCCACAGGCCTGACAGGTTCCGGCCTCCAGATAATCACAGGCCTTACAGGCCCTAAGCCTGCCCTCATAGATTTCCCGTGCCGCCTTTAAGTCCTTGTCAAGCCCCTCGATATACCGGTGGAGCTTCGCCATATAAGCTGCCTCATCCATCTCCCGCAGAAGGCATTTATAGCAATGCTTCTTCGGTTCTTTCCCGGTTTCCACCTCTCCTTACCGGATCCGCAGGCTTACCACGCTGCAGGGCGGAATGGTCAGGCAGGCACCCCTTTCGGAAAGCGTCACATCTACAAGCGTTTCCTCCTTGACCGTATCGGGCTGGTCAAAGGTATTTTTGGCATGCATCTCATTGGTCAAAATGCTGCCCTCCACCGCCTCGGGCTTTCTCTCCATAAACACCACCTCCACCGGGTAACTGTTGTCCACGGAAAGATTGGCCACCGTGACCGTGACCGTGCCGTCCTTCTGCACGGAAACGGATTCCTGCAGGGCCGGCACTTCGCATTTCTTCATGCCCACTTTGTCTACCCCTGTGAGCACACTGTCCAAAAGCTTCGCACCCTGATGATATTTGTACATATGGAACACATGGTAGGTAGGGGTCAGAATCATCTTTTCCCCTTCCGTCAGGATGACGGACTGGAGCACGTTCACCAGCTGGGCGATGCACGCCATCTTTACCCGGTCGCAGTGCTTATTGAAAATGTTTAAGCTGACTGCCGCCACCAGCGCATCGCGCATCGTATTTTGCTGGTACAAAAATCCGGGATTCGTGCCGGGCTCCACGTCAAACCAGGTGCCCCACTCGTCCACGATCAGGCCGATTTTTTTCTTCGGGTCAAACTGATCCATGATATCCCCGTGCAGCTTAATGAGATCCTCAATATAAAGCGCCTTGGACATCGTCTGGTACCAGGTCTTTTCATCAAACTCGGTAGCGCTCCCCTTATTGTCCCAGCCGCCCGGATGCACATAATAGTGCAGGGAAAGCCCGTCCATGTAGCCATGAAATTTCTTATCCGGATGGGGGCTTGCAAAACAGGTGTCCAGTACCTTCTGTGTCCAGTTCACATCGTTTACGTTGGGTCCCCCGCAGATTTTTTTGATCGGGGCCGCATGGTCGTAATGCCGCACATAAGTCTGGTACCGGCGGTACAAATTGGCATAGTATTCCGGCGTCATATTGCCGCCGCAGCCCCAGTTTTCATTGCCGACCCCGAAATAATCCACCCTCCAGGGCTTCTCATGTCCGTTTTCCTTGCGCATCTGCGCCATGGGGGATACGCCGTCAAAGGTCATATACTCCACCCATTCGGACATCTCCTGCACCGTTCCGCTGCCCACGTTGCCGTTGATATAAGTCTTACAGCCCAGCTGTTCACACAGTTCAAAAAACTCGTGGGTACCGAAGCTGTTATCCTCCACGACGCCGCCCCAATGGGTATTTACCATCTTCTTGCGGTTCTCCTTGGGGCCGATGCCATCCATCCAATGGTACTCATCCGCAAAGCATCCGCCCGGCCAGCGCAGTACCGGAATCTGCATCTCTTTGAGCGCATCCACCACATCCTTGCGCATGCCGTTGACATTGGGAATGCCGGAGTCCTCCCGCACATAAAGCCCCTCGTAAATACAGCGTCCCAAATGTTCCGAAAAATGTCCGTAAATCTCGGGATTGATTTTTCCTTTTTTCTTTGAGATCGGAAG
>CARDPF010000446.1 GCA_948960675.1 uncultured Eisenbergiella sp. | reverse complement strand
AATTCCCATAATCCCGGCTATTCCATAGAGATAGATGACCGTGCCGACCATGTTCTCCACGCCTGCAATCGCAAACCCGGTTAAAGCCCCGTCTTTTAACGAGATAATATCTGCCGGCGTAAAAATTCCAAATCCGATTCCAATGATGCATCCAAAAAACAACCCCCAGGTGATTGCAATAAAAATATTCCGTTTCTTAAACGCAACAAACAGCAGAATAGCAACCGGCAATAACATGACCAGTCCTTTTGGATTCGAATAATCCGCCAAAAGCTGCGTATTATTTTCTACAACGACTCCGCCTCCTCCAAAAAGGAAAAAGCCTGCAAACGATATTGCCGCCGCAACCAGGCAATATTTCAGCCGTTCAAAAACTACCCCCGCTACATCCGCTACCGTTCCGTCCCTGAAACACTGCGAACTGGCGCCGGCAACCGCGGTGTCCGAGATGGGCGCAAGATTATCCCCGAATATTGCACCTGATAAAATCGCCCCCGCCAAAAATGCCGGATTACATCCCAGCAGGATCCCCGCCGGATATAAAATCGGGACACATGAGAAAACAGTGCCAAATGAAGTCCCTGTCGCCGTAGCGATCATACAGGAAATCAGAAATGTAAATGCGCAGAAAGCTCCGCCGGACAATCCCAGGTTCTGCCCTATCCAGACAAACCCCTCCGCAACACCGCCGATGCTCATCATTTTTGCAAAGATTCCCACGACCAAAAATATCAAAGCTACTGTATTGATAATCGGCTGGGACATTCCTTCAATGACTGCATCCCAGTATTCCGCCCAGTTTTTTGAAAACACACTTCCCACGATCAGGGAAAGAATTGCGCCCAATGCCAGCGCAGTCATTTCATAATATTGGAATACGACAAAAAACAAAATGCAGGAAACGATAAATAACATAAATGGAATAAACGCCATCCATATGCCGCCATAAAATTTAATTCTTTTTTTCTCCATAGGTTCTCTCCTCATAAACAGCAGGTAAGCACACCCGCCTCTGCTCATCCGATAATGAATCCATATTTCAATGGGTCATCCTGATCGATCAGGTGTGTGGATACCCCTGAGATATACGCACTTCCTGTAATCGTAGGAATAATCGCCTTAAAATCACCCACCATGGCCTCTTCCTTTATTTCCCCACAAAACCTTGCACCCGTAAAGTTTTCATTCACAAACAGTTCTCCCTTTTTCAACCCTTTTTTTGCATAGAGGGCTGCCAGCTTCGCACTTGTGCCAGTGCCGCAGGGGGAACGGTCCACCTGCCCTTCGGCAGAAATAACAATATTACATTGGCTGGAACCTTCATTTTTAGGAGGTGCAAAAATTTCCACATTTGCCACATCCCTGATATTTAATTCGGGATGCGACACTTTGATCTGCTCGTTTAATCTTTTCAGCAGTTTCATTCCGAACCGCGTCAACTCCGACACCTTTTCAGGGGAAACCTCCAGCCCTGCCTCCGCTGCATCAACTAACGCAAAGAAACTTCCCCCAAAAGATACAGACACAGGAATTGTTCTTCCGTCCAATTCCACCGCAATATTGTCCGCAAACAAAAAAGAAGGCACGTTATCCAGTGAAACTTCCAGCGCTTTTTTATTCTCCACCTTTACCAGTGTATGGACCAGCCCGGCCGGCGTATCCAAAACAAGCCTGGTATACGGCTCCTGTACAGGCACCAGGCCTGCCTCCACCGACGCTGTCGCACATCCGATCGTGGCATGGCCGCACATATTGATCCAACGGTTTGTATCCATATAGATGACGCCCAGGTCTGCTTCAGGATTGATTGGCTCCATCAGCACTGCGCCCACCATATCATGGTGCCCCCGTGGCTCTGCCATCAATGCCTGACGGTAAAAATCAAAGTTTTTTTCGTAGTATTCTTTTCTTTCCA
>CARDPF010000445.1 GCA_948960675.1 uncultured Eisenbergiella sp. | reverse complement strand
AGCGGAGCGTAGACCGCGCCAGCGCGTAGCAACCGGCTTTCATGCGTGGTGGCGCCGCCAAAAAGCGGTATGGGGATTATTTTGAAAGAGGGTATCATTTCGGAAAGGAGCCGACTATGACATTGAATGTGGACGGAAGGGAAGTATCCTTCGAAAAAGGAACGACTTATGAACAGATTGCGCAGACCGTGCAGGAAGGGTACGCCCATAAAATTGTGCTGGCGGTGGCAAACGGCAAAATCCGGGAACTTTTCAAACAGGCATCGGACGCAGAGACGGTACGGTTTCTCACGGCGGCAAATAAAATCGGACATGATACATATGTCAGAAGCGCAACCATGCTCTTGATGAAGGCGGTATCCGATGTGCTGGGGGAAAAGCAAAGCGGGACGCTTAAAGTGGAGTTCTCCATCGGGAAGGGGCTGTATTGCTCGCCGAGGGGGGATTTGCGCGTGGACAGTGAACTGACGCAGAAAGTGCAGGAGAGGATGCGCATGCTGGCCGGGCAAAGGCTGCCGTTCACCAAGGCGGTATGGCCTACCGACAGCGCCGTCAAATTGTTTTGTGAGAGGGGCATGGAGGATAAGGTGCAGCTGTTTCGGTACCGGCGCGGATCCAACGTAAATGTCTATTGTCTGGACGGTTATTATGACTATTATTACGGTTATATGGTTCCGGATACGGGTTATCTTTCCTGGTTTGAACTGCTTCCTTACCGGGACGGTTTGATGATGATGCTGCCTTCGGTTTTGGAGCCGGAAAAGGTGCCGGATTTCGAGGAGAGGAAAAAGCTGTTTGATACGCTGGAGGCGTCTGCGAAGTGGGGCAGCCGGATTGGGATCGACACGGTAGGGGATTTGAACGATAAAATCTGCAGTGGGGACCTGGCGGAATTGATTTTGGTACAGGAAGCGATGCAGGAGAGCAGGATCGGCTATATTGCGGATGAGATCGCCTCCAGACCCGACGTAAAGTTTGTGATGATTGCCGGGCCGTCCTCTTCCGGAAAAACCACTTTTTCCCACCGCCTGTCCATCCAGCTTAAGGCCCGGGGATTGAGACCCCATCCCATCGCCATGGACAATTATTTTGTAAACCGGGAGCAGACACCAAAGGATGCGGACGGCAATTACAATTTTGAATGTCTGGAAGCGATCGACGTGGAACAGTTCAACCAGGATATGTGCGGCCTGTTGGAAGGAAAAACCGTGGATATGCCTGTATTTAACTTTAAATCGGGGAAACGGGAGTATAACGGCAATCTGCTCAAGCTGGGGGAGGACGACATTCTGGTCATAGAGGGGATTCACGGCCTGAACGAAAAAATGTCCCATTCCCTGCCTGCAGAGAGCAAATTTAAAATATACATCAGCGCATTGACCAGCTTGAATGTGGATGAACATAACCGGATTCCCACCACGGACGGCAGGCTGCTGCGCAGGATGGTGCGGGATGACAGAACCAGGGGGACTTCCGCCCAGCAGACGCTTGCCAGATGGGCATCCGTGCGCAGGGGAGAGGAAGAAAACATTTTCCCGTATCAGGAAAGTGCGGACGTGATGTTTAACTCCGCGCTGATCTATGAACTGTGCGTGCTCAAAACGTATGCGGAACCGCTTCTTTACAGTATCGGAAAAGAGGATCCCGAATATTTTGAGGCAAAAAGGCTGCTGAAGTTTTTGGATTATTTCCTTGGCGTGAGCAGCGAGAACGTACCCATCAATTCCATTGTGCGGGAATTCGTCGGAGGCAGCTGCTTCCGCGTCTGAAAACGGGACAGGCAATGGGTTTCATGGATTGGGTCTTGCCAAGCCGGGGCTTTGCTGGTAAGATAGAGGGCGTAAGTAAAATAAGCGGTCGCAGCTGTTTAGACGAAAGGAAACAGGTGAGGAAAGTCCGGGCTTCACAGGGCAGGATGCCGGATAACGTCCGGTG
>CARDPF010000444.1 GCA_948960675.1 uncultured Eisenbergiella sp. | reverse complement strand
GGCCTTGCCGCATGGTGCGTGCACGGACTGCGCAGTCCTGCTTGTAGATTTTGAAACTTTCATAGTGATGATTCGGAGCGGTATTGCGAGTTTTGCTACGCAAAAACCGCAATACCGCCCCGAACCAATGTCACTTTCTCCTATTCTTTAACTCTTCGTAAAAAAGCCGGTAGTTCTCATAACGCTTTGCCCCAAATTCCCCCTGTGAAAGCGCTTCCTTGACCGCACAATCCGGCTCCGTCAGATGGGCACAGCCTACAAACCGGCATCCGCCCTCCCGCTTTTTGATTTCAGGGAACAGGCCCCCCAGTTCCTGCCCCGTGACACCGATAAAATCCACGGAAGAAAAACCCGGCGTATCCAAAATATAGGTCTCCTCCCCGATGGCAAGCAGCTGGGTGTGCCGGGTGGTATGCCGGCCACGGTCGGTTTTGCGGCTCAGTTCCCCGGTTTCCATATGCACCTCCCCCTGCAGCAAATTAATCAAGGAGGACTTACCCACCCCGGAAGGCCCTGCCACCGCAGTGGTCTTTCCCTGCAAAAGACGGCGCACCCCATCAATTCCCGCCTGCGTTCTGGCGGAAAAAAACAACATGGGATAGCCGCTGTCCCGATAGGCGGCACGTATGGCATCCGCCGTATCCGCACAATCCAAATCAGACTTGTTAAATCCCAGCAGGCACTGCATGTTTTGCTTCTCCATCATAACCAAAAAGCGATCCAGCAAATGGAAGTTTGGTTTTGGGGATGCGAGGGCAAAAACCACCAAGGTCTGATCCACATTCGCCACCGCCGGGCGGATAAGCACATTCTTTCTCGGGAGGATAACCTCCAGATTGCCTTCTTTCTCCCTTTCGTCTAAAACGGCGATTTCCACCCAGTCACCCGGAAGGGGTTTAATATTCTCTTTCCGAAAAATTCCTTTTGCCCTGCACGCATAGGCTCCCTGCCGGGTATGCACCTCATAGAGCCCGCCGACCCCTTTGATAATCCTGCCCTGCATCAGTTCATCCTTCCGGTGTAAACAATACTTGCCTCTGTGTCGTTTTCATGGTCTTTGCCCCCGGCACCGTCACCGTTTCCCCACTTTCATTCGTCGTCGTGGTCGCAGGCGCTTCCACATAATACTCGTAAGTGATCAGGGCTGCCGGATCCGACAATCCATGCAGATTGATGGTGGTAATGGGGAAGGTCCGAACCGTGGTCTTACTGTACTCCACCCCCGACTGTCCTGTAATGGTCACGGTACACTCCGTTCCCTCTTTATACTCCGGATCCAAATCTGCGGGACTGCCGATAGCCTCCTGAAACATATAGGTAGCCGCTTTGGGGCCGACGCTGATGCCGATGTCGATGGTGGTGCCAGGTTCCACCTGTGCGCCCACCGTATGGCTGGCATAGCAGACTTTACCGATCAAATCCGGATTGTCATCGTTCATATCCGTCTGCTGGCCGGGATTGAGCCCATGCTCCACCAAAATCGCAATGGCATCTTCCGGAGCCATTCCCAAAATATCCGGCATGGCCACTTTATTGCCCGGATCGGGTCCCTGACTGATCATAATCACCACTTTGGAGTTGGGCTGCGCCTTTCCACCCGCCGGATCCTGGGACATTACTTTGCCCTTTTCCACCGTATCGGAATATCCGTCGGATTTTTCCACCTCAAACCCGCTTTTCTTGAGCGTCGCAGTGGCATCCGCCTCCAAAAATCCCGTCACCTCGGGTACCGGTATCCCCTGCTGATCTTCCTGCGGCTGTTCACCGCTGACCGTCAAAATCACCTTACTGCCACCGGACACAATCGCGCCCTCCTTGACGTCCGCTGCAATCACCAGCCCCTTCTCTACGGAATCGCTCCGGTCATAAATCACTTCTGGTTTTAACCCCAGCTGCGTCAGCCTGGCAACCGCATCCGCCTCAGCCAATCCCTCCACACCAACCATAGT
>CARDPF010000443.1 GCA_948960675.1 uncultured Eisenbergiella sp. | reverse complement strand
TGGGCCAGTAAAACATCCCCCAGCCAGTCGCACGCCCACTGCCCCCTGTCCCTTGCAATTCCGGCCGCCTCCATCCTTGCAAACAACAGTTCCCGTTTCTCTTGGGCCGCCGCACAAAGTCTTGCCACGTCCGGCCCCGTCTTTCCTTTTTGCCCACAAATCCGTATATTACAGGCCTGCATCACCGGATAATACTTTTGTTCCTCCAAAACCAAAGTTTCCCGCGTCATTACAAAACCGTTCTGTGCCAGCCAACGGCGCACCAGCCACGGCTCGGACTGGGGTTCCAAAACCAGCCAGGAAAGCCGGGCCGTTTTTTCCGGGAAATCGCACAAAATCCGGATGGTCAGTTTTCCCCCCATTCCGGCTGCGATCATGACGTCCGCACCCGGCAGCGGCCCGCATTCATCTCCCACCGGAATGTTTTGCAGACCGTCTGACAAAACCGGTGTGACCAGACCTGCCGCCGCACTCCTTTCGATGTGCTCCCTTGCCCGCGAAAGGGGCCCCGTCCTGACGTCCGCCGCATAAACATGGGGACAAATATGATGTTTTGCCAGATACACGGAGACAAAACCGTGATCGCAGCCCACATCGGCCGCAACGCATCCTGCCGGCACCATCCCGGCTACGGCATACATTCTTTTTGACAGTCCCTCTTCTTTTCTTTTGGACATCTCCATGACGGTCAGTCCAAATAGTCCTTCAGCTTACGGCTGCGGGACGGATGGCGCAGCTTGCGCAGCGCTTTGGCCTCAATCTGGCGGATCCGTTCCCGTGTGACGGAGAATTCCTTGCCCACTTCCTCCAAGGTTCTCGCCCTGCCGTCATCCAAACCGAAACGCAGGCGCAGCACCTTTTGTTCCCGTTCCGTCAAAGTCCCCAATACCTCCACCAGCTGCTCCTTTAGCAGGGTAAACGCCGCTGCGTCCGCAGGCACAGGCACCGCATCGTCCTGAATGAAATCCCCCAGATGGCTGTCTTCCTCCTCACCGATAGGCGTCTCCAGTGAAACCGGCTCCTGGGAAATCTTTAAAATTTCCCGTACCCGGTCCACAGGCATATTCATTTCCTCTGCAATCTCCTCCGGGGTAGGTTCGCGTCCCAGTTCCTGCAAAAGCTGCCTGCTCACACGGATCAACTTATTGATTGTCTCCACCATATGCACGGGAATCCTTATGGTCCGCGCCTGATCGGCAATCGCCCTCGTGATGGCCTGCCGAATCCACCAGGTGGCATAGGTGGAAAATTTGAATCCCTTGCAGTAATCAAACTTCTCCACCGCCTTGATCAATCCCAGGTTTCCTTCCTGAATCAAATCCAGAAAGAGCATCCCGCGCCCCACATAGCGCTTTGCAATGCTGACCACCAGACGGAGATTGGCTTCTGCCAGACGCTTTTTGGCCTCCTCGTCCCCTTTTTCCATCCTCTGGGCCAATTCAATTTCTTCATCTGCGGAAAGCAGGGGCACCTTACCGATCTCTTTTAAGTACATGCGGACCGGATCCTCAATGCTGATACCGTCCGGAATGGTCAAATCCAGATTTTCGACATCCACTTCCTCCTCTTCTGCAAGGAGAAGCTCCTCGTCCGGGATATCGTCATCCTCCGTGATGCGCAGCACATCCACGCCGTGCTTTTCCAAAGCCTCCAGGATTTCGTCAAACTGATCCTCCTCCAGATGCAGTTCCGCAAAATAGTCGCTGATCTCCTGATACTCCAGCACATTTTTTTTCTTCTTTGCGATTGCGAGAAGGGATTTTAATTTCTCTTCAAATTTCGCCCTCGTGTTTTCATCCATCATGCTTTACATCCTTCCTGTGTCTGTTTCTATTGTTAACGCTATTGCAGGGAAATATGCGTTTTGTTAAGTTCTTCCAGCTGTTTCTTGCCCGCTATCACGCGCTGCAGGGCCTCCATGTCATTTTCCATGACCGCACAGTCGCGCTCA
>CARDPF010000442.1 GCA_948960675.1 uncultured Eisenbergiella sp. | reverse complement strand
TATCAACCACCCTTCTTGGAATTTCCTATATTTGAATTATACAGGAAGCTCCTATGATGACAGCGGTGCAACCGGCCACAAATCCTGTTGGGTCCTGGAAGAAGGGGAATACCGCTTCTATGTGGGGACCGATGCAAGAAGCGCCGCCTGTGCGGGAAAAACGGTTCTTTTAAAGACCCACGTAACACAGGAACTGGAAGAGGCCTGTGCCCCCGTTACCGCCTTTAACCGTATCAAACCGGCAATCGGCGAAACGGCTAAAGTCCTTTTGGATTATGAGCCGGTTCCCCTGCGCACCGTGGAGCCTTCCCAAAGACGGCTTGCACAGCTTCCCCCTGCTGCAGACTGTTCCCAAGATTGCGGGTATAAGCTTTCCGATGTGGAAAACCAAAAAGTATCCATGGAACAATTTCTGGCGCAGCTTACCGATGAAGATTTGTGCTGCATTGTGCGCGGCGAAGGCATGTGTTCCCCCAAGGTCACTCCCGGCACGGCAGGTTCTTTTGGCGGCGTCACACAGCGCCTGCTGGACTTTGGAATCCCCATTGCCTGCTGTTCGGACGGCCCCAGCGGCATCCGTATGGATTGTGGAACCATCGCCTTTGCAATGCCAAACGGCACCTGTCTGGCCTGCTCGTTCAATGAAGCGCTCTCACAGGAACTGTATGAGTGGGAAGGTTTGGAACTGCGCAAAAATAAGATTGATACCCTTCTGGGGCCCGGCATCAATATCCACCGTAACCCTTTAAACGGACGTAATTTTGAATATTTCAGCGAAGATCCCCTTTTGACAGGAAAAATGGCCGCCGCCCAATTAAAGGGGATGGGCCTTTATGACGTTACGGGAACCATCAAACATTTTGCCTGCAACAGCCAGGAATACCGCCGCAATTTTGTGGAGGCAGTGGTGTCCGAACGTGCGCTGCGGGAAATCTATTTAAAAGGCTTTGAAATTGCAGTCAAAGAAGGAAAAGCTTATTCCATCATGACCTCCTACAATCCGATTAACGGATTCTGGTCTGCCAGCAACTATGATATGCTCAACACCATTCTGCGCAAAGAATGGGAATATGACGGAATCGTCATGACCGACTGGTGGGCAAAGAGTAATGACGAAGGCAAGCCCGGCGCCGTGGAAAATACGGCAGCCATGGTGCGGGCCCAGAACGACCTCTTCATGGTAACTGCCAACGCGATGGAAAATACCCAAAACGACAATTCCGCAGAGGGACTGCAAAAGGGAACCGTAACCAGAGGCGAATATTTGCGCTGTGCCGCAAATATCTGCAGATATCTGTTACGCACCCCTGCTTACAGGAGGATGCTCGGCGAAGAAACCGAACTCGACAGACAGCTGGCTGAAATTGCCGCCCAGGAAACGGAAAATTACGGCGAGATTGTTCGTCTTTCCCTTCCCAAAGACGGGCTGCTCCCGGTTGCATCTGTAAATACCGCCAAAAGCGGTACCACAATTTTTGAAATCAGTGTTAACGAACACGGTTCCTATACGCTGGAACTCATCTGCCGCGTCGTTGGCCAAAGCAGCCTTGCGCAGGTTCCCCTGACCATTTACCAGGATAAACAGCTTTTAAAGACCGTCTCCCTGAGCGGCGATGATACGGAATGGCAAAAGGAAGAGATCTCCCTGCTGCCCATTAACCAAAATACTGTTTTTCTTAAGTTTTACTTTGGGCAGAGCGGAATGGAACTGCAGGAAGGCCGACTCGTCCTAAAAGAAGCGTAAAATGTAAAGTTCTCAACCATTACAACCTGCAAAAATTTTTATATGTTTGCAGGTTGTAATTGACAAGATGGTGGGAAACCGCTATAATGGTTTCGTTGGATGAAGAGAGGAATAGAGTGGCCGTCTCCAAGCGGTAGGTGTTTTGTTGTCAGGGCAGCGTAAAATTTATTTTTTTAGCTGAATCACTTGCTTATTAGCAGGTTTTTCATATAAGTCC
>CARDPF010000441.1 GCA_948960675.1 uncultured Eisenbergiella sp. | reverse complement strand
CCCCTGCAGCTGTATGAGGATTACTTTTATTTGTACCGGATGCCAAATGGCAGAAGGGAAGCGCTGTCTAACGGGGAGGTTTTTGGGTGGTGCGAATGGTATGGGCGTAACCGTATCGGAAATGACCGTATAAAGGCAATTTTTTTGGGGAAGATCCGGGAAAGTCTGACCGAAAAGGAGATGCAGAACTTTCTGTGGAATAAGGATAATTTGGAAAAATTGATGCCCCCCCGCAACAATGAAGAGCCCCTTGCAGATTTGTCGCAGTATACGGAGGAAGCGGAAAAGGTTTTTGGCCTATTTGAGGATATCTGTAAGAAATACCTACCGGATCCGCAGGACGGGATGCGGAGGCTGGGCACTATTTTGACGGAGTATTTGCTGGAGTGGACGGGGGCAGACTGTCTGGTGAAAGGCTGCCAAAACGGCCCGGATGCGGAAGGCAGATGTGGCGGGTTGGAAGAGTTGGAAAGGCTGGCACGGTTGACAGAGAGCCAAAAAGATGACCGGTCGGTTTTGGGGCTGGCATGGGAGGCGGTATATTCGCAGATCCGGTCGGTTTTGGGAGAGGTAAAAGAAGAAAAAGCCCAAAAAGAGAGGCAGGAAGAAGAAAGGGAAAAAGCCCTGTTGTCAGAGTTTGCCGATGCATGGAATCGGAAGGCTGTCACATTGGACAGGAAGCTGGAACTGCTTTGGAAATTGGAAAAAGGGGAGTATCCTGCAGCCGGGCGGACGGAAACGTTTTATCAAAGGGCAGCCGGGCTTGTACAAGAGGACTGGGCGAACGGAAAGTATGGCGGCGCGGAATTGCTGCGAAATCTTTCCCTTTGCCGTGAGTTGGCGCAAATCCGTAAAGAGAGCGTCCGGGATTTGGTGGAAGCATTATGGCGGATTGATTTGTTTGATAAGCGATACTGTGAGGGCTTGTTGAAAAACCACGAAGAGTGGGAAAGCCTTGCGGTAATTTTTGGACGGAAAGCAAACCTGTATTATGATACAAAACTGCTGGTTTGTATGGAAGCAAAAGAAGCGGTATCGTGGTTGGAAAATCTGTTTCAAAAGTACGGCAATGGGTTTGGTCTGCACGATGTGGAAGAGTTGCTGGAACAAGGGAGGAACGAGGAAATAGGGGAAGGGAATCCGGAAGATAGGTACCGGATGGAGGAACCGATTTCCAAACAGGCAGACAGTTTGGGAAAGGAAGAGGAGCAGGACAGGGACGGCGTGCAAATAGGGCGGTTTTGGGCGGCGGGGACGGTGTTGCTTGCCTGTGAATTGGCAGCCGCCTTATGGGTGGTGTCTGCGTGGTTCCGGATGTGAAAGCGGAGGAGATGAAAAAGTGATGCGGTGGAAGAAAATCGGTTTTGGTATTTGGCTGGCGGCTGTTTTGGCCATGGTAGGATGTGGCGCAAGGGACGCTGCGGCGGAGGCGATGGGGGAAGCAATCCCGGTGGAACCCATTGACGGACACCAGAAGGAACTGAAAGAGTTGCGGGCACTGTCGGAGGAGACGAAGGAGAAAACCGGGACGGTTTTTCGGATTTATTATGACAATACCAGAAGCATGATGGGATATGTGGCGGTAGGGGACGGAAACAACGTTTATGTGAATTTGCTGGATGCCGCGCTGGATCAGGCCACGGAAATGCTGGATGCCGGGAAAAACGGATTGGAACGGATGGAAGCATATGTGCTGACCGACCTACAGCCGGACAACGGAATCAATGAGGAGCTTGCGTGGACGCAGGTGGATGTAGAAGGCAGTTTGCATAATTATTTTATGACCGAGTCCTTTTATACCGGTTCCCATGAGGGGCACCGGGAGGGAACGCTGGATCATACCTATGGGGACGGCACGGTAAAAAAAGCGGGGCCGCTGACCAGGCTGTTTCTGGACGGAAACAATCCGTTTGAAAAGGACGGGCTGACCGTGGTAGTCAGTGATTTGATGGAGCAGGAATTCGACCTCAACACGATTTGCGACGGAATTATAGAATACTGCAGGAAAACAGAGGACGCCGCCGTTTGTATTATGGCC
>CARDPF010000440.1 GCA_948960675.1 uncultured Eisenbergiella sp. | reverse complement strand
GGCCTGCAAAAGGATCCGCCTTCCCCGCCCGTTGGCAAGCCCCCCAAAACCCGTGGCTTAACTAAGTGACATTGCCCATGAAAAGTAACACTCATTTATTGCGTTCCGCAGTATTCTGTATTTTAGCCTTGCTTTTGGAAGAAAATATCTGGTATAATAAATCATATTCCTGCGGGAAGCAGGGGATCTGGGTCTATGGGAATTCTGTGACGGGAATGTCGGCAGGGGCGGCATTTTCCTGTTTGGTCGGGCGTATCGCCCGGTATTTTCAAATTGCATGCAGGAAAATTTCATAAAGGAGGACACCGAATGGGAAGAAAGAACAGGGAGTTATGCTGGTATTTAGGCAAGCCGGAGGTGTTTGCGGATTTTTGCAACGGTTGTATTTACGGAGGAAGGAAAGTAATCTTTCCCGACGAACTGGCGGAGGCCCAGAGGGATTATGCGGGGAAGAAGCGGGGAAAAGACGGCAGACTGCACACGGGAGAGAGGGAGAGGGATGTAATAAAGCTGTTATGCAGGAATCGGCATTTTGTAAAGATTGCATTGGAAAATCAGGATAAAATTCATTATGGCATGCCACTTAGGTGCGGGGAGTATGACATGATGGAGATTGGAAAGCAGGCGCGACATCTGCGGGAGCAATACAGAAAGGAAAGGACACTTAAGGGAGGGGAAGAGTTTTTGTCCGGAATGAAGAAAACGGACAGGCTGATACCGGTGGTAACGATCGTTTTTTACCATGGCAAAGGGGAATGGAGGGCAGCACGGCAGCTGCGGGAGATGCTGGACATGGAGGGAATGGATGGGGAACTGGAAAAGCTGGCGGCAAACTACCGGATGAACGTGGTGTGTGTGGAGGAACTGGAGGAAACCCGTTTCCGGACGGGTTTGCGGGAATTGGTGGGTTTGCTCAAACGCCGTGGGAATAAGGAAGCGTTTTGGAAATACTGTCAGGAAAATGGGGAGAGGATTGGGCATTTGGATGCGGATACCTATGATGTAATCTGTACAATGCTGCAGTTCCCATTATTGTCCCAGAAAAAGGAGAAGTGCAAAAATAAGGAACGGGAGGATTTCAATATGTGTCAGGCATTACAAGAACTGGTCAGGGATGGCGAAAAGCGGGGTGAGAAATGGGGTGAGAAAAGAGGGGAAAAGCAGGGAGAAGAAAAGCTTGGTGATTTGATTGTAAAACTTTTGCAGGATGGCAGGCAGGAAGATGCCCTGCGGGCAAGCCGTTATATATCGGTGCGCAAAAAGCTCTATGCGGAATATGGCATTGTATAGGCCCGGTTTTGGTGGACATTTGTGAAAACGCATGCTATAATCGCATTGGCAGTGTGAAGCCAAGTAGCCGCACTTGTGCGGGAAGATGGGAGAAAAAATGGCCATTGAAAAGGTAAGAGCATATTTTAAGGAATACGGGATGGAAGAACGGGTTTTGGAATTTCCCGTGTCCAGCGCCACAGTGGAACTGGCTGCGCAGGCACTGCATTGTGAACCGTGCAGGATTGCCAAAACGCTTTCGTTTATGGTGGACGGTCATGCGGTGTTGGTAGTTGCGGCCGGAGATGCCAAGATAGACAACGCAAAATATAAGGCGCAGTTTGGCACAAAAGCGAAGATGTTATCACCAATGGAGGCCGAAACCCTTGTGGGACATGCCATTGGCGGCGTATGTCCTTTTGCCGTAAACGAAGGGGTGGAGGTATATTTAGACAGGTCATTGCAGCGGTTTGAGACGGTGTTTCCTGCCTGCGGAAGCGGGAATAGCGCGATAGAATTGAAAATTCCGGAATTGGAAACATATTCCGGATATTTGCAATGGATTGATGTGTGTAAAGGATATTAAATTTTCGGTACGGAAATGCATTTGGCGGCTGCCGCGAGGGTCAAATACCCAATGTCATTGACCCATGAACTAATGCCACTTAGTTAAGCAATGGATTTGGGAGGCGTGCCGACGGGCTTTGGAAGGCGGATCCTTTTGCAGGCCGGACACCAGATCGGAAGAGCACACGTCTGAACTCCAGTCACACAACAGCATC
>CARDPF010000439.1 GCA_948960675.1 uncultured Eisenbergiella sp. | reverse complement strand
TCCCCAGCCTACCGGCACGCTGCCCGGCCCCATGGTTTAACTAACTGACATTGGCCGTGAACAGTAACTAACAGGGCAGACTTGTCTGAACGGTTACGTTTCTTTTAAGATGGACGCCCCCTGTAAAAAAAGACGATTGTGCAAAAATTGATGCCGTGCACGGTCTGCGCGTTCGGGAAAAGTGTGGTATACTTTTTGGGACGGCTGATGAAGGGCCGCAATCCAAATATTCCATATGTGATCTCTTGTATTTCTTGAATCCCGCGTGTATCGGGCCACGGTCCGGCCGGTAAGGCATCCGAATTTTTGCAGTGCGGTATTGACATTCTGATTTTTCCAACAAGCTAGGCAAGAATCCCATCATGAATCCACAATCAGAGGAGGTAACCATGAACCAAGAAGAAAAAATTGAATATGTGCGGTGTCTTTTGCAGGAAAGGATTGACCGGGAGTTTCCGTATCCGTTTCAGGTTTCCTGTGAGGACGGGCAGTTTGTATTCCGTCTGCGGAACGGGAAAAAGGAATGCTGTGCCCGCTTAAAGCAGTCTGAGGAAGTCATTGAATGTATCGGGGGAGGAACAGTGGAACTGCGGGAGCAGGAAATTGCCAGGCTGTTTGAACTTTTACGCGCCGCAATCAAGGCGCAGGAAAATACGCTGTTGTCGGATTGCAGCGATTACGAGAAGGTGAAGGAGGAATTGATTTTACGTCCCCTGCATTATCCGTATGTCAAGGAAGAAATATGGGATGTCCCCCATATCCAAGTCGGGGATGTGGCCTTGGTTCTCTATGCGGTTATGTCCCATGCCGGGGGTGATTATTTTACGGCGAAGATGCACAGAAGCCGCATGAAGCAATGGAAGTACAGTGAGCAGGAGGTTTTGGGGGCGGCGATGGTAAATACCTGCTTTTTATACCCGCCAAGACTTTATTCGGTGGAAGATTTGCTTTCCTGGGATCAAAAACGCCATGAGGACGGCAGGTTTATGACGGACGAATGTCCCGTAAAAATCAGGAAGGGCATGCGGGGATATATTTTGACGAATACGCTGGAGATCAACGGGGCGGTTGCCCTGTTCTATCCCGGTGTGGCCAGAAAAATTGCGGAGGCTTTCGGCGAGGATTTTTACATTGCATTTACCAGCATCCACGAGGCGCAGATACATAGTGTCAGCATGATTTCGCCCGATGTGGTGCGCAGTAGCCTGCAGGATACGAATAGGCTATGCAACCGGGAGGAAGAGATCCTTACGAATGAGGTGTACTGCTACAGTTTGGAGAGGAAAAGCTTTGGGATAATAGAGGACGGGGAATTTAGGGAGGTATACCGGGATGCGTGAGGGAAAGGGGCTTTTGTATTTTTGCAGCGCGGAGGAGGACAGCCTTTACGCTATCCGGTTTTTATACCGGCAAAAGGCGGAGCGGGGATTAGCCGATTGGGAGGAAAGACAGCTGGCGATGATGGACAGACGGCTGCAGGAGGCCAGAATTTACCTTGTTCCGGCAGTGGTGTATGCCACAGCGAATCAGGGGGGCTGCGAGACATGGCTGCAAAGGGCCCAGGAATGTCAAAAGAAGGAATGGTATACAAACGGCGTCGCATGGATGCGGCGCTGCCCGGGGTTTTTGGAAAGGTTTGGCTGGAGGGAGCGCAAAAGCGCCGTTATGGCAGCAGGGATTCTTTCCGCAGTGGAGGCAGGGGAAGCAAAAGAAGCCCGGGAAATCCTTTGCCGGTTTTTGTGCAGCGGTTTTCGAATTTTATGGGAGAGGATTTCGCACAGCGGATATTTGGATGCGGAAAGCTGGCGGGATATGGGAAAACCGTGGCAGGATTCCGAATGCATGAGCAATGGAATCTGCGGTGTCCTGCTTTTAATGGCCAATCTATTGGGCAAGCCGATTTATGAGAGGGATCAGCTGACACGAGATTTTTATAAATTGCGGACGTTTACGGCGTATTGCATGAGAAAACCCATTACGGAATCAAATGAGTGGGGAGAAATATCCGATCAGGAGCTTCCTGTATAATTCAAATATAGGAAATTCCAAGAAGGGTGGTTGA
>CARDPF010000438.1 GCA_948960675.1 uncultured Eisenbergiella sp. | reverse complement strand
AGATGCTGTTGTGTGACTGGAGTTCAGACGTGTGCTCTTCCGATCTTGCGCCTTTTTGGGGGATCTGATCGAGACCCTGTTCTGCAGGGTGACTAGCGGCGTCTGGATGAGCCGTTCCAGTGTCATTTATGGGGCGTTTTCCATTGTCTGGGGGATTGGGGCGGTACTTTTGACGGTGGTGCTGCAGCGGTTTTCGGGAAAAGAAGACCGGTATGTATTTTTTGCGGGAGCTATGCTGGGCGGCGCTTATGAATATTTGTGCAGCGTGTTTACGGAAGTGTTTTTCGGGACCACGTTTTGGGATTACAGCTGGATGCCCTTCAATATCGGGGGCAGGACGAATTTACTGTATTGTATTTTCTGGGGACTTTTGTCCGTGGTATGGGTAAAAATCTGCTATCCTGCCATCAGCGGCTGGATTGAGAAGCTGCCCATACTCTGGGCGAAGGTGGCCACGTGGGCCCTGATCGTGCTGATGGCCTGCGACGCACTTTTGTCTGCGGCGGTGATGGTGCGTTATGTGGAGCGCAAGGCGGGAAAGGAGGCGCAGACAGTGGCGGAAGCTTTTCTGGATGCGCATTATTCCGATGGGCTGGTGGAAAAGGTGTGGCCCAACATGGAGATTCAGGAATAGGACAGGCGGGGAGACAGGGATGGATTTGTTTGACTATATGCGGGAAACCAACCGGGAGAAGGAAGCGCCCCTTGCGGCGCGGCTGCGCCCGCGCACGCTGGATGAGGTGGTGGGGCAGCGGCATATCATCGGAAAGGACAGGCTTTTATACCGTGCGATTATGGCCGATAAGCTTTCCTCAGTTATTTTTTACGGGCCGCCCGGTACGGGGAAAACCACGCTGGCCAAGGTGGTGGCCAATACCACCAGCGCGGCCTTTACCCAGATCAACGCCACCGTGGCCGGGAAAAAGGATATGGAAGAGGTGGTCAGGGCAGCGAAGGACAACCAGGGAATGTTCGGGAAAAAGACGATTTTGTTTATCGACGAGATCCACCGGTTCAATAAGGGGCAGCAGGATTATTTACTGCCCTTTGTGGAGGACGGGACGCTGGTTTTGATCGGGGCCACCACGGAAAATCCCTATTTTGAGGTGAACGGGGCCCTGCTTTCCCGTTCCATTGTGTTTGAATTAAAGCCTTTGTCTGCGGAGGATATCCGGGAACTGATTTGCCGCGCCGTTTACGATAAAGAGCGGGGGATGGGTGCCTACGATGCGGTGATTGAGGAAGATGCGGTGCGGTTTTTGGCCGACATGGCGGGAGGGGATGCCCGGCATGCCCTAAACGCGGTGGAGTTGGGAGTCCTAACCACGCAGAGAAGCGCGGATCAAAAGATTCATATCACGCTGGAGGTGGCGCAGGAATGTATCCAAAAGCGGGCGGTCCGGTATGACAAGACGGGGGACCAGCATTATGATACCATATCCGCTTTTATCAAAAGCATGCGGGGCTCCGACCCGGACGCGGCGGTTTATTATCTGGCCCGGATGCTGTATGCCGGGGAGGACATTAAATTTATTGCCAGAAGAATTATGATCTGTGCCTCGGAGGATGTGGGAAATGCGGATCCGCAGGCGCTGCAGGTGGCGGTGCAGGCTTCTTTGGCGGTGGAGCGCATCGGCATGCCGGAGGCGCAGATTATTTTGTCGCAGGCGGCCTCATATGTAGCCTGCGCGCCCAAAAGCAATGCGGCGGTAAACGCCATCGGGGAGGCGGTGCGGACGGTGGAGGAGACGGGAAACCTGCCGATTCCGCCCCACCTGCAGGATGCCCATTACAAGGGGGCGGCGAAGCTGGGGCACGGGCTGGATTATAAGTATGCCCATGAGTATCCCAATCACTATGTGGTGCAGCAGTATCTTCCCTACGAATTGTCCGGAAAGGAGTTTTACCGGCCTACGGGGAACGGATACGAGCAGAAAATCCGGGAACATATGAGACGCATCAAACAGGAGGCGAAGCGTGAAGAGACCGAGTAGGGTGATGATCGTTTCCTTTGACGCGGTGGGCAGGGAGGATTTGCCGTTTCTATCGTCTTTGCCGCATTT
>CARDPF010000437.1 GCA_948960675.1 uncultured Eisenbergiella sp. | reverse complement strand
GGCGGCTGCTATTATGAAGGGATGCGCAAGCGCCCGGAGGCCCGCCGGGAGTGTAAGATGTTTTCTTATGCGCAGGCAAACCTGATCCGCGCTTTCGGGGACGACTGGTACGGGAAATGGAAAACCATGGTGACAGGGCAGCTAAAGAGCGTGGGGATGAATACGCTGGGCAACTGGAGCGACAGCGAACTGTTTGGCGTCATGAAGATTCCCTATGTGACTTCCCTGCCGGAATTTCCCGGAACCAAAACCTTTATCTTCCGGGATTTCCCGGATGTCTTTAGCAGGGAATACGAGGAAAATGCGGCTAAGTGCGCACAGGCGCTCGAACAGCGCAGCAACGACCCGTACATGATCGGCTATTTTTTGCGCAACGAGCCCGCATGGGCTTTTGTGGACAACCTGGTTTTGGCGGATGAAGTGCTTTATAACCCGGAGCGGACAGCCTGTAAGGAAGCGCTGGTTGCATATTTGCAGGAGAAATACGGGACGGTGGCAAATTTGAACAGGGCGTGGAACCGGGAACTGGAAAGCTTTGACAGTCTGTATGAATCCCAGCGGCAGGTGTCTGCGTGGTCGGATGCGGCCTGTCAGGATATGAAGGCGTTTTCCAGACAGATGCTGGCGGCTTATGTGGGAATTGTGGCAAGGGCCTGCCGGAAGGTGGATCAAAACCACATGATTCTGGGGATGCGCTGGGCGTGGATTTCCGATCCGGATTTGGTGACGGGATGGGAGAATTTCGACGTGTTTTCCATCAACTGCTACGCGCAGGATCCCACGCCGGCGATTCAAAACGTGGTGGATTTGGGAGTGGATCTGCCGGTGGTGATCGGGGAATTCCACTTTGGCGCTTTGGATGCAGGCCCGACCGCTACCGGCTTGGAGGGGGTAAAGACGCAGGCGGACCGGGGAATTGCATACCGGTACTATTGCGAGCGGGTGGCCGCCCATCCAAACGGCGTAGGCTGCCATTATTTCCAATACGGCGACCAGTTTGTGCTGGGCCGGTTCGACGGGGAAAATTATAACATCGGATTGTTTGACATCTGCTTCCAGCCTTATACGGAGATGATGGAGCAGGTGCGGGAATGCAGCAGGCATATTTATGGGGTGGCGGACGGCAGTCTGGCGCCCACCGGCCAGAAAGCACAGTCCATTCCCATGATTGCTTATTGACGGTGAAAAAGTAAAAGGCCATGCCGCATGCCATCATGGGCATGCGGCATGCGCATAAACCGAGACTAAAATTTTTTCCAGGTATTTTTGTTGAAGAGCAGCAGCAGGGGGAACAATTCCAGTCTTCCGGCGAGCATGTCAAAGATCATGACCAGCTTGGAGCCGTTGGAGAAGAGGGAAAAGTTACCCGTAGGCCCAACCATCTCAAGACCCGGGCCGATATTATTCAAGGTGGCGGCCACCGCCGTAAAGGTGGTGGTCAGGTCAAAATTGTCGAAGGTGAGCAAAAGCAGGGATGCCGTGAATATCAAAATATAGGTAAACAAAAAGACATTGGTGGAGCGGACCGTTTCATGCTCCACCACTTTTCCGTCAAAGCGGACTTTTTTGATACTCTTTGGGTGGAGCAGCAGTTTGAGTTCCTTGACCACGGTCTTAAAAAGAATCAAAAACCGGGAAACCTTGATGCCGCCCCCGGTGGAACCGGCACAGGCGCCGATAAACATGATGATGACCAGCACGCACCGGGAGGTCTGGGGCCAAAGGTTAAAATCGGTGGTGGCATAGCCGGTGGTGGTAATGATGGAAGCCACCTGAAAGGCCGCCTGCTGGAACGATTCCCCATAGCCGGAAAAGTGTTGCCGGACGTTAAAGGTGATCAACAGCGTGGAGGCAAGGATGATCAGCAGATAGGTGATGACCTCCTCGTTTTTAAACGCCTGCCTGAACTTTTTGTAAAGAAGCAGGAAATAGGCGTTAAAATTCACACCAAACAAAATCATGAATACGGTAATGACTATCTGGTGGTAGACCGAGTAGGAAGCAATACTGTCGTTTTTGGTGCCAAAGCCCCCAGTTCCCGCGGTCCCGAAAGAAAGGGTGAGGG
>CARDPF010000436.1 GCA_948960675.1 uncultured Eisenbergiella sp. | reverse complement strand
CATGCGCCCCCTGCCTGCTTGTCAAAAGATGCCCCGCCTCGTCCCCCTCCCGCAAAATGGATTTCCATGCCCACGCATGAAAGCCGGTTGCAATAAATTTTGAAAGTGTTATAATACCAGTGTGCTGAGGGGGCGGCACTGTGTAAGGTGCCTGCCCGGACGATTGATTTTACCAATGGAGAAAGAAGAGACATGAACATTATTGTTATCGGCTGCGGAAAAGTCGGCATTACGCTGGCGGAACTCTTATCCGCCGAACACCATAACATCGTACTGGTGGACGAATCCAGCCAAAAACTGCAATCCATTCCTGAATCCCTGGATGCCCTGCGCATCCAGGGTAACGGCGCCTCCATCAATACACTGATGGAGGCCGGTCTTGACGGAACCGACATCCTGATCTCCGTCACAGGTTCCGACGAGTTAAACCTCCTCTGCTGTCTGATCGCGAAAAAGGCAGGGAAATGCCACACCATTGCCCGTGTGCGCAATCCCATTTATAACCGGGAAATCGAATTCATCAAGGAAAAGCTGGGAATTTCCATGGTTATCAATCCGGAACTGACGGCGGCAAGCGAGATTTCCCGCCTGCTGCGTTTTCCCTCCGCCATCAAAATCGACACCTTCGCCAAGGGCCGTGTGGAACTGTTGAAATTCCGTATCCGCCCGGAGTTTAAGCTGGATGAGATGCCGATCCACCAATTCGGCAGGGTTCACGGCAACGTCCTGATCTGCGCCGTGGAACGGGCCAACGCCATCACCATTCCGGACGGCAACTTCATCCTCAAAGACAACGACGTGCTTTCCATTATCGCTTCCCCCAAAAATGCCGCGGAATTTTTCCGCAGCATCGGCTTAAAGACCAATCAGGTACGCAATACCCTGATCGTAGGCGGCGGCAAGATCGCCTATTATACGGCCCTTTTTCTGCAGGAAATGAAAATCGACGTCCGTATTGTGGAAGTGAAGCAGCCGCGGTGCGAAGAACTGGCCGAACTTCTGCCGGAAGCCACCATCATCCATGGGGACGGCACCGATAAGCAGCTTCTTTTGGAGGAAGGCCTTGCGGAAGCGGAGTCTTTTGTCACCCTTACAAACCTGGACGAGGAAAATGTCCTGCTCTCCCTCTTTGCCCAATCCAATTCCAAGGCGAAGCTGGTGACAAAGGTCAACCGGATTTCCTTTACGGATATCATTAACAACCTGGATATCGGCAGCGTCATTTACCCCAAGTACCTGACCGCCGACTATATCCTGCAATATGTGCGCGCCATGCAGAATTCCATCGGCTCCAACGTGGAAACCCTCTACCAGATTCTTGACAATCAGGCGGAAGCCCTGGAATTCGCCATACGGGAAAAATCCGTTGTGACGGACATTCCGCTTTCCCAGCTGCCCTTAAAAAGCAACCTGCTGATCGGCTGCATCAACCGCCATGGGAAAATCCGGATTCCCCGCGGCCAGGATTCCATCCAAGTCGGCGACACGGTTATTATCGTCACAACCCGGAAAGGACTCCATGACATACAGGATATTTTGAGAAAGTAGGCTGCCTCTTATGAATTACTCCATTGTCTTTTACATTATCGGCTGGATTTTAAATATGGAAGCGGCGTTCATGCTGCTTCCCTGCCTTACGGCCCTGGCTTACCGGGAGCAGGCAGGCTGGGCTTTTGCGATTACCATCCTGCTTTGTCTGTGTATCGGCGTCCCGCTGACAGCCCGCAAGCCCCGCAACCGCGTATTCTATCTGCGGGAAGGATTTGTCACCACCTCCCTAAGCTGGTTCGTCCTAAGCGGGATCGGCGCACTGCCGTTTTGGATTTCCGGTGTCATCCAAAACCCGGTGGACGCCCTTTTTGAGACGGTTTCGGGATTCACCACCACCGGGGCCAGCATCCTTGGCGATGTGGAAGCGCTTCCTTATTGCATGCTGTTTTGGAGAAGCTTCACACACTGGATCGGCGGCATGGGCGTTTTAGTCTTTTTGCTGATCCTGCTGCCCATGACCGGAGGCAGCCACATGAACCTGATGAAAGCGGAGAGCCCGGGCCCCAGTGTAGGCAAATTAGTTCCTAAAATC
>CARDPF010000435.1 GCA_948960675.1 uncultured Eisenbergiella sp. | reverse complement strand
GGAAAATTTTGGAAAAAGCAACAGGCTGAAATACACGTTCTCCCCCGGCGGCGAGGCCCAGCTACGCCCCTTTCGTCCCTTTCCTGCCGTCTGCTGTTCCCCCACCGCCACAAAGCCGTGGGATGCCCCGCGCTTTGCCGCCCGTCCCACATCCAAACTCGTGGAATCGGTCACATCCCTGACTACCAGTTCCTGGCCAAGCGGACAATTTCCAATTAAAGCCGTTAGTTTTTTTTGATCCATTTTTACTCTATTTCTGCGCTGCTTTGCAGCGCACAGACACAACTCCCGCGACTGAAATTTTTCATTTCCAATCTTCCAACTTTCCGTAACGTTGCATCCCCTGAAACGGTCGCTCTTTAAGCTTTCCGTAACACCATGGACAAATCCTCCCCGTTACGGCATCCGCCACATTTTTGCACGTTCCGTGCAATAACCCACAGCCTGCACCGTTACGCCTTACAGCCGTGCGCCCAAAGTTGCAGCCATCACAGCCTTGATGGTATGCATACGGTTTTCGGCTTCGTCGAATACCACGGACGCCTCCGACTCAAACACTTCATCCGTGACTTCCATCTCATAAATATTAAACCGGTCCCCGATCTCCCTCCCAATCCCCGTATTGCGGTCATGGAAAGCCGGCAGGCAATGCATAAAAATGGCGTTACCCGCATTCTGCATCACACTGCGGTTGACCTGATAGGGGGAAAGATCCTGAATCCGCTCCATCCATACCGCATCCGGCTCCCCCATGGATACCCACACATCCGTACAAATCACATCCGCATCTTTGGTGCCCGCCTGCACATCTTCCGTCAGGGTAATGGTCGCCCCGGTCTGCCCTGCAAGTTCCCTGCACTGCTCCACCAGCGCCTTATCCGGAAAATACCGGGAAGGCGCACACGCCGTAAAATGCATCCCCATTTTAGCACACAACACCATATAGGAATTCCCCATATTGTACCGGGCATCCCCCATATACACCAGCTTCACGCCTTTTATCCGCCCCAAATGCTCCTGAATGGTCAATAGATCCGCCAGCATCTGGGTGGGGTGAAATTCGTTGGTCAAACCGTTCCACACCGGAACCCCTGCAAATTTTGCCAGTTCCTCCACAATCTCCTGCCCGTAACCCCGGTACTCGATTCCCTCATACATTCTTCCCAGTACGCGCGCCGTATCCCGGATGCTCTCTTTTTTGCCGATCTGGGAACTGGAAGGATCCAGATACGTGGTCCCCATCCCCAAATCATGCGCTGCCACCTCGAATGAACTCCGGGTTCTGGTGCTGGTCTTTTCAAAAATCAATGCCACGTTTTTTCCCCGCAGCACATCCACCAGCCTGCCCGCTTTCTTTCTCGCCTTCAAATCCGTTGCCAGACCAATCAAATATTCGATTTCTTCCGGCGTATAATCCAACAATTTTAAAAAATGCCGTCCTTTTAAATCCATACCTACTCCCATCCGCCTACGCTATCAGGCTTTCCTTCCAAGCATCCTTATTTGCAAAAATCAAGTAACAGTTCAGACAACAATGTCATGATGTTGGGGCAAAAGGTATTTTGACCCTCATATCATGGCATTATTATAAGATGCAACGCTTCGGTTTGTAAACCTCTAAAATACTTTTATCCAGGAAATCGTCATAGTCCGGTTACTATTCACGGCCAATGTCATGATGTTGGGCTTGCTATGGGAAAAATGACAAAAGCAGGATACCCGGCTTTCCCATAGGCTAATGTTGGCGGCCACAGACAAACATTGGTCTGAATGTTGCCGTTCATTGTTCCTCCTTTAATGGCAAAAAATAGAGCATATAGATTTCAGCTCCTATATGCTCTAACGCTGTTACTATATTTGATTTTGATTGATATGATTGATTATGCTAACTGCATGACCTCTGATTCAATTTCTTTTATGTCACTTTCCAGCAATTCAGGAAAATACTCACTGACCTCATCAATACTTATTTTCCCTTTTTTTAACATAAGTATTGCTTTTTCCATTAGAGTTTCTCTTTTAATATCTTTCTCATAAGTCCTCATAATCTGCTCGTCATCAAATAAACTCATCATAATCGTTACTAC
>CARDPF010000434.1:1648-2098 GCA_948960675.1 uncultured Eisenbergiella sp. | reverse complement strand
CCGTAAAAGACAGCCAAAAGCTGCTGTCCAAAACCTGCACGGGATTTCTTACCAGCAAAATGCAGGCGCAACAGGCCAGCGATGTCAGCGTATCCGGTGTGCGCCGCACCAATTTGGCTGCCAGTGCCAGCCCAAACATCCATAACGCCCGCTTCGTGGATATCCCCATTCCCACAGTTCTTCCGTATAAAAGCAAAATGCCCAGACAACAGGAGGCCGCCAAAATTTTGGGCAGTCCAAGCTTTCCCAAAAGCTTCCATAGGGCCATCCCGATAAATGTGATATGCAGGCCGGATATTGCCAGCACATGGGCAATGCCCGCATCCTGGTATAAAAGCTTTGTCCCTGCATCCATTCCCTTTTTGATGCCCAGCACCATGGCGGACGCCACACTGCCGTCCCCTTCCCCCAAAAGCCGGTCATACAGCGCTGCAATCCGCCGCTTACACC
>CARDPF010000434.1:0-1638 GCA_948960675.1 uncultured Eisenbergiella sp. | reverse complement strand
CGATATAAAAAATCATCCAGCCGGTTATAATCATCCCCCTGGGTCACAATCTGCACATCCTGCAGTAAGAAGCATACACCCTGTGCGGCATAATAAGCGGCTGCATCAAATTCCCCTGGATTGGTCGCCCCCAAAAAAGGCCTCACCACCCCCTTTACAGTGACACTGCTTCCCGCCCTTGGCAAAAGCTGTCCTTTTTGGAGCCTGCACAGCACATTTTGTTTTGCAATCGAAGGCCATTCATTTTGCGGTAATTGGACGGTCTCGTCCGTGGAACCGTCTCCGGTATCAGGAAGCGGCAGAATGTTTTGTAAGATAAAAGACATGTTTTCCTGCGAACCGTCCGCAGGCTCATAAAGGCCTTGGGCGCATCCGGCAAGCAGCACCCGCCTGCCGGACCACAATTCCCCCATGCCCGTTTGTTCCCCCTGCGCCCTGCCTCCGCTCCATCCCAGCGTTACAGTCAGGTAAACCGCCAGAAAGGCAAGCAGGACGACGCACAAAGGTCTCCTCAATTTTATGTTTACTCCCCGTTTGTCCCGTAAACAAGATCCAGATTCCGGTCAAACACCGTTGTAAAGTGGAAGGTTTCCCGGTAGATAACGTCGGTTTCCCCGTTTACCGCAATCTGTACCTTATTTACATTGGAAAGTTCCACAAGGGAATTGACGATCGCATAAATCGCCACCTCCCCCGTCACGTTATACATCTGGGTCAAAAAATTATCATCAAAATTCACATAACAGGTACCGTCCTTGACGGTTACGCTCAACACCTTGGTGGACGGATTGACCACCGGATACACACCCTCGGTTCCCTCCACGGGCCCGGCCACCAAACGTTCCACCACCAGCTTTTCCAGGGAAATATTGCTGTTATAGACACAGGAAACGGAACTTTCCACCAGTCCGTCCCCCGCCTCGTTGGCGAAATAAAGCTTGAGCCGCACTTTCTCGTAAGCATTAATCTCGTTGCCCGCATTGTCGATAAACATATCCGCCGTCATCGGCCCCACCGTGACCCCCAGACTGTCTGTCAGCGCCTCCCCGTTCACGGTCAGGGACACATAATCAATCCCCCCAACCTGCGTCAGGGTCCGCGCCAGCGCCGCCCTGATCAGGACCTCTGTTGTGGGCTGCGCATTTCTGTACTCTTCGCTTACGTCCACCACCAAAAGCGTATCCGACATTTCCCATCCATTGATCTCGTACCCGCTGATTGGCGTACGCAGGGAAAGCTCCACCGGATTTTCTTTTAGCGCCTCTATCAGTTCCGCCACCTGTGCGCCTTTTTCCGCACTCTCCAAAGTCCGGCTTACGGGCGTCACCCTGGTCTCCGCCTTGTTGATATAATATACGGAGACGGTTTCCCCGCCGTCCGCCGTCTGCTGTCCCATACAGCCCATAAGCCCCAGACCGCCCGCCAAAAGGATCGGCAGGATCCCCAGAAGCAGGCGTATCCGCCGGTTTTTCCCCCGGTTTTCCATACTCATCCGTTTCCTCCCGTTTTGACATAGCTGAGCGGTATTTTCACGGTAAAGCAAGTCCCCTCCCCCTCCACGCTGCTGACCTTGACGGAGCCCCGGTGCAGCAGCACGGCATTTCGCGTGATGGCAAGCCCCAATCCGGTACCGCCGAT
>CARDPF010000433.1 GCA_948960675.1 uncultured Eisenbergiella sp. | reverse complement strand
GTAAGCCATGCATGGCTTTGCGCAACAAAACAGCGCAGAAATGGAGTAAAATATGTCGGTATCAGAAAAAATATTTCCCAATTGTAAGGCTTTGGCCGGATACATAAAGAGGTTCCAGCCGGCTATTTTCCCGCTTCTTGCGGCAGACGTTATCTTTTTGTCCCTGCAGCCTTTTCCCTATATGTTTTTTTCCAGAAAACTCCTGAACCTGTTCGCGCTAAAATCCCCCTTTCCGGAGGTGGCTTTTTATGCGGCATTGCTGGTGTCCCTCACGCTGCTTCTGTCCTGGGGGGAAGAATTTTTCCATACAAAATTTTCCCGCCGACTGGAAAAGCTGGACTATGAAATGTTCAAAAGTATGAGCCAAAAAACAGCTTATCTGGATTATTCCATGCTCAACAGCGATGACACCAGGGAAAAAATGCAGAATGCCTCCAAGGCCATCAACGGCAAAAATGTTTCCACGCTGATCCTATCGGTCCGGGATCTGGCGTCTGGCATTCTTTCACTGGTCCTGGTGACGGGGGTTCTCCTGACCATGGATTGGATCCTGATCATCATCATCATCGCGCTGGTTTGCCTGCAGTCCGTTTTGCATGTAAAGCTGCAGAAGCTGCGCTATGACCTGGATCTGAGTCTTTGGCGAATCGACCGGAAAATGGATTGGTTTTTAAAATTCTGTATCACAGGGGAATATGCCCGGGAAATCCGTCTCAATCAGGCCCAGCCCTTTCTGATAAAAAAGCACGAACGCTACAGCGGCCAATACTATGAAGAATATGGCCGCATCGAAGAACTGGCCTCAAAGGACCGTAAGGCCCACGCAGTCCTTTCTGCGGTTCATGACCTGTCCCTATATCTGCTCACGGGATGGCGGATCCTTACAAAAAATCTGACGGTAGGCGACTTTTCCATGGCAGCCAGCGGCGCTGCAACCTTTCGCAGCGCACTCTTGGGCGCAATCGGGAGCATCAGCGAGATCCGCAACCGCTGCCGGTATTTCATGCATTACCATCTGTATATGGAAATGCCCGGTGTGTTCTACCGGCCAAACGAACCTACACTGCCGCTTCCTTCCTCCCTGCATGAGTGCGTTTTCACCTTTGAAAAAGTCTCCTTCTCCTATCCGGGAAGCAGCCGGAAAGTGCTGGATGAGGTTTCCTTTGAGATACGCTTCCGGGATGTGGTGGCGATTGTAGGGGAAAACGGCGCAGGCAAAACCACCATTGTCAGCCTGCTCTGCCGTCTTTATGATCCCACCGGGGGAAGGATTTTGCTAAACGGAACTGATATCCGCCGGTTTGACTATAATGCATATGCGGGTCTGTTCTCCGTGGTTTCCCAGGACTATAAAATGTTTACCCTGACCGTCCGTGAAAATATTATGCTGGGAGCTACAGGCACGGAAACGCATCTCCAAAATGCGGTGCAAAAAGTAGGCCTTACAGGGCTGGCTGAAAAATGGCCTCATGGCCTGGATACCATGCTGATTAAGGAATTTGATCCGGACGGCGTGGATGTGTCGGGAGGGGAAAGCCAGAAAATTGCCCTTGCCCGGGGAATTTGCCGCAATACCCCTTTTCTCATTCTGGATGAACCCACTTCGGCGCTGGATCCGCTGGGGGAACGGCAGGTTTACGATACCATTATGGAACTCTCGGATAAAAGAACCGTGGTTTTCATTTCCCACCGCCTCTCCAGCACCCAGTTTGCCGACAAAATTCTGGTATTGGAAAACGGGAGGCTGGCAGAAAGCGGTACCCACACGGAACTGATGGCACACAACGGCAGGTACAGGGAACTGTTCGAGGCGCAGGCAGAATACTACAGGGACAACAAAAGCTGCCCTGAGACGGATCTTAACTAAGCTGGCATGCGCCGTTTTGACGCGCCGCCACGCATGGTAACAGTTCAGGCTTGTCTGAACTGTTACCAACAAGTAAAAAATTTTTAAAAAGTACTTGCATTTTCCGAAAGATTTTGGTATAGTAAATGAGCGTCAGGCAAAGAGAATGGATGCACAGTTGTTTTAGGGCTATCGCCAAACGGTAAGGCAACGGACTCTGACTCCGTCATTTCAA
Source organism: uncultured Eisenbergiella sp. (assembly GCA_948960675.1). Lineage (GTDB taxonomy): Bacteria > Bacillota > Clostridia > Lachnospirales > Lachnospiraceae > Gallintestinimicrobium. Next base: position 23 of record CARDPF010000433.1, on the reverse strand, counting down.
GGTTCGAATCCTTGTAGCCCTGT
>CARDPF010000432.1 GCA_948960675.1 uncultured Eisenbergiella sp. | reverse complement strand
CACTCTTTCCCTACACGACGCTCTTTCCGATCTCCCGGTCATAGGCGGTCTGGCCGGTTTGCGGCCTGGACGGCTGTCCGGGATGCGCGTCGTTTTCCTGCAGGGCGGCATCCCCCAGCTGTCGGCGCAGTTCCAGCGTCAGGGAAGTTGGGCTGGTTTTCTTTTGTACATAAAAATCTACAACTTGCCTGCATACGTCGGCCTGCGTTTGGCTGAGGGAAAGGGCTTGCGCAGCTTCACGGCCTTGTTCAAGCCTATGGAGGCTGTAGGAGATCGAGAGCCATCCGTCGGCCTCGCCGGCTATATAACTGCCGACAAGATCGGGGCAGTCTGCGTTTGTCCGGTAAATGCCTGTATAGGGTTGTTCCAGATAATAACGGCCGCCCACAGCGTACAGGTAATAGGTCAAAGCCGCCCCGTCCGTCTTGCGCAGGGTGAGGGAGGTGTAGGAGCGGCCGTCAAGGGCTTCCAGGGAAGGGGCATCCTGTACGGATGGCCGCTGCGTTTTGCGGGCGCCGGACACCGCAGAAAGAAGCCGGGCATTCCAATCCGCATCGTCTATGACCAGTGATTTGTCTTCGCTTTCCGACACTACCCGAAGTTCTACATGGAGAATGTCGTCAGGGTCTGGCAGCACGATTTTTTCCTGTGGGGCGGTCAAAAAAGCGGCGGCCAGCAGCAAAAGAATTCCGGCGGCCGCAACGGCTGTCCGGATGGTTGGCGGACGGTATTGCAGGACATTTTTTACCCTTGTTTTGACGTCGCTTGCCCCAAAGGCAAGGGGGCAGGGCAGGCCATGGGTTTTTGGCATACCGGCATCCAGAAGAACTTCGGAATAGCGGCAGCGTTCTTGGGGATTAAACTGCCGGACAACCCGCTCGTCACAGGCCAGTTCCAAATCTTTGCAAAACAAAAACCAACCCAGCCACAAGAGGGGAAAGGGCCAGTAAAGGATCATAAAGAGCCATGCAATGGCTTTCAACCGATGGTCCTGATGGCGGATGTGTTCGGTTTCATGGGCCAGCACATACCGGTAGGAGGCCTCCGGTAGGGAAGAGGGCACATATATGCGGGGGCGCAAAAAACCGACGACAAACGGGGCTGTTATTTTCTCGCTTTGGTATATGGAAACGGGGCGTCCGGCGCCGGTTTGCCGCACCAAAACGGCATCCCGGGTGCGCAGCCTGAGGCGGACGTAGGAAAGCAGGCTGTAGCCAAGCATCAGCAAAATGCCGCCAAACCATATCCAAATCATAGCGGCCAGCCATATTTGTACGGGATTGGCGCTGGCGTAAGGCCTGGCAGAAAGATTTTGCGCCAGAACGGGATTGACCAGACGGTCTACCGGCGGAATACCGCTGGAAATGGCAGGGGTCTGCATCATGCCAATCTGCTGCGGAACCACCCAAAAAGAAGGAACCAGCGCAAAAGCGCTTTTGGGAAAATCCGAGAACAGCAGGCGCAGTGCCACAGGGAGCCAGAAGAAAAGCCGGATTTGCTTGGAGCCGCGTTTCCAAAGAAGGCGTAACAGGGTGATGGCCACAACCAGCCACCCGGCGGCAACGGCGCGGTTGCAGACTGCGATCCAAATTTGTTCCATTCAACATTCCTCCGTCTGTTTTTTGTAATCGTCTATCATGTGCTGGATGGACGAGATTTCCGATGGGGACAGCTTCTTATGCTTCGCAAAAGCCGCAATAAACTGGGGCAGGGAACCGTCGAAGGTCTTTTCCACCAGTTCGTCAAATTCGGCCATCTGTACTTCCTCCTTTGATACCAGGGCAGTGACCGTGGCATTTTCGTTTTTTAATACGCCCCGCTGGGCCAGCCGCCGGATGACGGTGTAGGTGGTTCCCTTCGACCAGCCCAGCCGTTGCCGGCACAGCTTTACTAACTGCGTGGAATTGACCGGTTCCTGTTCCCATAAAATTTGGCAGAAACGGTACTCGCTTTCAAAAACCTTTGGGATTGCCATATGTGTTCCTCCATGTCGCCATTTTATCGTAACAGTTAAGCCTTCGGCTAAACTGTTACGAAGATGCACACAAAATGCGATAAAATCGCGTTTTGGTGCGTGAAGCCCTCGCAAAATCGCGCACAGGGCAC
>CARDPF010000431.1 GCA_948960675.1 uncultured Eisenbergiella sp. | reverse complement strand
GCACAAAATGCATGCCCCTCTTATTTTTTGCAAAGCAAATGGCCGTTTGGTTTCTCTAATAAGTAGAAAGCGATGTAACAGTTTAGTTGCCCAAACTGCTACAAGGCGACAGGGGGCGTTGGCTCCCGGAAAGGAAACGGCATGGAACAATTGGTTCAAAGAGCAAAAAAGCGTGATAAGGAAGCGTTTGGCGAACTGATGAGGATGCATGCGGCGTCGATGTATAAGGTGGCGAAAGCGATTTTGAAAAACGACGATGACGCAGCGGATGCGATTCAGGAAACCGCCCTTACATGCTGGGAGAAGCTGGATACCTTAAAGAAGGATCCCTATTTTAAAACATGGCTGATACGCATTTTGATCAATCATTGCAATGGCATTTACCGGCAGAGGGGCAGGGTTGTTTTGGACATGGCGCTGCCGGAGGGCGGTGCGGAGGACAATGCGTACAGGGATGTGGAGTGGCAGGAGTTTTTACAGTGTCTGGAGGAAAAATACCGTGTAGTCACCATCCTGTACTATGTGGAGGGGTTTAAAACCCGGGAGATTTCGGAGATTCTTGGAATTAACAAAAATACGGTAAGTACGAGGCTTGCCGCAGCGCGGGAAAAAATGGAAAAGCAATACCGGCAGAATGCTTCCGGAAGGAAGCAGATTGGCTAGGGCGGGAAGGAGCGCGAATCATGAATCGGAGTCATTTTGAGGATGTTATGGATAAATTGCGGCAGGAACAGGAGGTTCCGGATATAGTGTGGGAGAGGCTGGAAGAGGCGTTGGACAATCTGCCAAGGAGGCGGAGGCACAGCGGTATAAGGATTTGGCGCAAAACGGCAGCGGCAGCGGCAGCCTTTCTGGTGGTATGTGCGATCGTCTGCTATTCCAATCCGGTGTTTGCCTCCAAAATTCCGATCATAGGAAAAATTTTTGAGGGAATCCAGCAGGAGATCCCGTTTTCCGGGGATTACGGCAAAAGGGCGCAGCAGCTTTTGGGGACGGATACAAAAGCGGCACAGGAGGAATCTGCGGATTTGCAGACAAAACAGACTGCATCGGATGGGGGAATCCAGGTGACGGCTTCGGAAATATATTGTGACGGCATGTCTGTCTTTGTGGCGGCCCAGGTTTATGTGGAACAGGGAGGCCTGCAGAACATACCGGCGCATTCTGTCATCGGCAGGGACGCCATGTCGTACATGCTGTATCTGCGGGGAAATTGGAGGCTTGTGGGGGATGGGGAAGCGAGGGCGCTGACGGCTTATCCCATGGAAGGAAAGGTGATGGATGACCATACCTTTGCAGGAATGTTAAAACTGGATCTGGAGGGATACCGGCAAGGGCAGGGGATTTTGGCGTTGGAACTTTCCGGTATCGGTTGGGATGATACGGCAGTGGAAAACATAACCGATATCGCGGAGACACACCAGGTTGGGGGAAACTGGAACTTGCAGATTCCCTTTGGGGTGGATCCGGATGTGGTAGGGGAAATTGCAGTGGACCAGGCACGCGGTGGATATGCGATCCAAAAACTTTTCGTCTCCCCTTATCAGGTGGCGGTTTATGTGGATGCTCCCGTTACCCATGTGGAAAAAGAGATCTCCAGAAAAGATTATGAAGAAAAACTCGGATTGCCGGAGGGGGAAGAGGCGGCAGATCTCAGTTTTGCGGATTATGTTGCATTGCAGACCACCAGAAGGCAGGAATGCGAAACGGTTGTCTGTAACCAGGAGGGCAGGCTCCTTTCCTTCGGGGATATGTCCACTACCCAGGGAAAAACAACCTTTGCGGTGAACGGGCTTGCAATTTCCACCCTTCATGTGTATGTGTTTGCGGGGGATGCCGATTGCGTGAAAGCGGACGGTACGCTGGATATGGATGCCGCCCAAAGAATGGCGGTGGTCAGCGCTGTGGTCGAGATTCCCTGATTGGGCTTTTGCGCATCCTTTCCCACGTAAAACCAATTTTGCGGAAGGGGGAGGGGCGCGGACGGCTGCCCGGCGGCCAACAGGGGGCGCATGGCCATTACAGGCTTGCAAGGCTTGCGGGCGGGAAATGCCACCCCAAATGCAGGCTGTCCCTAAACACAACAGGGCGCAAAAAACGCACTGCGTTTGTAC
>CARDPF010000430.1 GCA_948960675.1 uncultured Eisenbergiella sp. | reverse complement strand
TGCAGCTTTCTGGAGAAGAACGGCGTGCAGATGGTGGAGATCGGCTGCGGCGGTTTTCCGGGCAAAGCGCATTGCGACGCGGCAGAATTGCTTGCCGACGAGGGAAAGCAAAAGGCGTTTCTGGACACCATCCACAGACATAATCTGGAGATCAGCGCGCTGAGCAGCCACGGGAATATGGTACATCCCGACGCCGAGATTGCAAAGAAGTTTGACGATGACTTGACCAACGCGATTTTGCTGGCGGAAAAGCTGGGCGTGCCGGTGGTCAATACATTTTCCGGCTGTCCCGGGGGAAGCCCGCAGGACAAGACGCCCAACTGGGTAACATGCCCCTGGCCGGATGATTTTTCCGAGATCTTGGAGTATCAGTGGAACGAAGTGCTGATCCCGTACTGGAAAAAGAAATGTGCCTTTGCGGCGCAGCACGGCATCCAGAAGATTGCGCTGGAACTGCATCCGGGATTTTGCGTGTACAATACCAAGACGCTGCTTAGGCTGCGTGAGGCGGTAGGCCCGCAGATCGGCGCGAACTTTGACCCCAGCCACTTGATCTGGCAGGGCATGGATCCTTGCGTTTCCATCCGGGAACTGGGCAAGGCAGGCGCACTGTTCCATTTCCATGCAAAGGATACCTATGTGGATCCCACGAACACGGCGATGAACGGGGTGCTGGACACCACCCATTACGGAAAAGAACTGGAGCGTTCCTGGATTTTCCGTTCCGTAGGGTACGGGCACGGGGAAGAGTTCTGGAAAGCGATCATGTCGGAACTGCGTCTGGCGGGATACGATTACGCCATCAGCATTGAGCATGAGGACAGCCTGATGACCGGGAAGGAAGGGCTGTTAAAGGCGATCCAGTGTTTAAAGAACGTGTTGATTTTTGAAGAGCGCGGGACGATGTACTGGGCTTGACGCAGCCTTGCGGTACAGGGGAAGTGTTCGGGGTTAATCTGAACCGTTTTGCATAAAGCGGCGCCGTATCCTGTAGGGAGTAGTGACCTTGGCGGGGTACGGTGCGGCTGTCAGGGAGAAAAAAGGCGATAGGAGAGAGCATGATGAAGCATACATTAGCGATCGTGGGTTTTGGCGGCATGGCAGGCTGGCATTATGACCTGATCGAAGGGATCAAAGATCTGACGGTTGCCGGTATCTGGGATATCCGGGAGGAGAGAAGGGAATATGCGCGTTCCAGACAGATTCATGTGTATGAGAGCCTGGAAGATTTGCTGGCGGATCCGGCAGTGGATCTGGTGCTGATTGCTACCCCCAACGACGTGCATAAAAGCATTGCCATACAGGCCATGGAGGCGGGAAAAAATGTGGTTTCGGAGAAACCCGTCACGTTATGCTCGGCAGATTTGCAGGAGATGGCGGAGGCCTCCAAACGGACCGGGAAATTTTTGACGGTGCATCAAAACCGTCGTTGGGACGAGGATTTCCTCACGGTCAAAAAGGTGATGGAGCAAGGAAAGCTGGGGGAGATTTTCCGGTTGGAATCCAGGGTACACGGCTCCAGGGGGATTCCCGGGGACTGGAGGCAGGAAAAGGAGCACGGCGGCGGGATGGTGCTGGATTGGGGCGTCCATCTATTGGACCAGGCGCTTTTGTTCTTCCCGGACGTGAAGCTTTCCACCGTGTACGCCACATTGACCCATGTGACCAACCAGCTGGTGGACGACGGTTTCAGCGCGGATTTAGGCTTTGCCAACGGCGTGCATATGCTGGTGGAGGTGGGGACGAGCAATTTTATTAACCTGCCCCGCTGGTATGTACTGGGAACGGACGGCACGGCGGTGATTGAGGACTGGGGAAAGGATGTCCGTATCGTGCGCGCGCTTGGCGTGGACGAGAAGGATGTAGTGCCGGTGCGGACGGCGGCCGGACTGACCAAGACGATGGCCCCCAGAAGGGATGACAGCATCCATACGGAGACACAGCCGGAGGTCAAAAGCGACATCCGGGAATTCTACCAAAATGTGATGGCTGTGTTAGAAGGCCGGGAGGAGAGCCGGATCCGGCTGGATCAGGTGATGCGCGTCATGCGGCTGATGGAAGCGGTTTTTGCGTCGGCCCAGACAAATAAAGTCATAGAATTTGAGCAGTGACCATAAAGCGGACAAGGAGGTTGGCATGAG
>CARDPF010000429.1:975-2148 GCA_948960675.1 uncultured Eisenbergiella sp. | reverse complement strand
TTTTGTTCTATGGCAACGTCATTCTGCCCTTTGTAGACCGCTTCCCGAAAGATACGGAGCTTTACCGGGTAATGACGACGAAGCCGGAGGAAGTGGGCGTATGAAAAAAGCAACGGTATATACGGACGGGGCTGCTACCCTGTACCATGCTGATTTTTTAGACGCTGCCGGGAGCATACAGGACAACAGCATTGATTTTGTGTTTACCGACCCGCCGTTTGAACTGACAGGCGGCGGCATGAAACACAGCAAGTTATCTTATCAAGGCGGCGAAATATTCTGCAAGAACGGATTCAGTACGAAAGGGATTGAATTTCAAAAGTGGGTGCCGGAAATATACAGGGTTTTGAAGCATGGGCGGTATTTTTATGTCATGTCAAACGACAGGAACCTTTTTTCACTCCATGCAGCCTGTATGGAAAACCATTTTCAATTCTGCGAGCTTTTAGTCATGGATAAGAAAATGACCGTGCCATCCACCTATTACCCGAAACGGGCTGAATTTATCCTTATGTACCGCAAAGGGAATTACAGAAAAACCCGCTTTTGTGGCTCAACCATTATAGAAACAAAGATACCGAGGGGAAAAGAAAAGCGGCACCCGACCGAAAAGCCCGTTTCCATGATTGAGCATTTCATCAACTGCTCTACGCTGGAAAATGAAATATGCCTTGACCCATTCATGGGGAGCTGCCCGGTTGGGGAAGCGTGTCTTTTGACGGGACGAAAATTTATCGGGGTGGAGATTGAAAAAAAGTGGTTCCAGACTTCACAGGAACGGATCGCGGCTATCCACCGAAAAATCCCCACAACCCCGCAGACAGGAGGTGACAGACCATGAAGCAGTACAAAGCCCGTGACAAAATTACACAGAAAATGACCCGTGACGGAGCCGTTGAAGTGAACGAAACCAAAGGCACGAAAAAGCGTATCAGCAAACGGGCGCGGGACGCTGCCTTAAAGAAAACGCCGGAGCAACAGGCGGCGCAGGATATACAGGCACTACCGCCCGCACCGGGCAGCACTACCGCCCCGGACAGTTCCCCTAATGCGCCGCCCCTGCCCCATGCGTCGGGGACGGAGCCGGAACGGGACACGGGAACCGCCGAGCGCATTTATGAGCATATCGACGGGGCGCACACCCGCAGAGCCAGCAAAAAGGCGGCAAGGAAA
>CARDPF010000429.1:0-965 GCA_948960675.1 uncultured Eisenbergiella sp. | reverse complement strand
CGCCCGCACTTCCCGGCTGCAATTCACCGAGGAAGAACGGGCAACGCCGGAGCTTGAAAAATATATCAAGAAATCCGACAAAGCCGCTGATAAGCTGGACGAAGCAAGGGCGAAAATCCCAAAGGAAAAGAAACTTGTCAAGGAGCGTACCTTTGACGAAGCCACCGGGAAAGGCAAGACCCGATTATATTTCGAGGAACGGGAAAAGCCGCAGAACTACAATAAGCCCCACAATAACCCGCTATCCCGCCCCGTGCAGGAAGCGGGTATTTTCGTCCACAACAAGGTACATTCCGTGGAAAAGGACAATTCCGGCGTGGAGGGGGCGCACAAATCCGAGGAATTAGCGGAGAAAGGCGCAAAGTTCACGGTGCGGAAAGTGCGGGAAGGCTACCGCAGCCACAAGCTCAAACCCTACCGGGCGGCGGCAAAGGCAGAAAAGGCAGCGGAAAAAGCAAACGCCAATTACCTCTACCAAAAGGCACTCCATGACAACCCACAGATCGCCGCGTCCAATCCGTTCTCCCGGTATATGCAGAAACAGCGTATCAAGAAACAGTATGCAAAGACCGTAAAGGCGCAGGGCGCGAAGTCGGTCAAGAGCGCAGCGGAGAACACAAGGAAAGCCGCGAAAAAGACCGCCGAGGAAACCAAAAAGGCAATCGCTTTTGTGGGGCGGCACCCGGCGGGGGTATGTATCGCCATTGGTGCGCTGCTCTTATTCATTATGGTATCGTCGGCGTTATCCTCTTGCGGGGCTATGTTTTCCGGCATGATAAACGGCATTGTGGGGACTTCCTACACGTCGGAGGACGCGGATTTAGTCGCCGTGGAAAACAGCTATGCGGCACTGGAAACGGAGCTGCAACGCACGATAGACAATATCGAGCGCGACAATCCCGGCTATGATGAATACCGCTATGACCTTGACAGTATCGGGCATAACCCCCATGAGTTAGCGTCCT
>CARDPF010000428.1 GCA_948960675.1 uncultured Eisenbergiella sp. | reverse complement strand
CATGCCTGCCATCCCGCCTGCAAAAGAGCGGGAAGAAAAAGCCGACCGCACAATGACGCAGAGCGTCTGCGGCACATAAGCGGCATTCTGCACAATCACATAAAAACAGCCGCCCAGATACAGCACGCTCATCACCGGCACCAGATATGTACATACTTTCGCCGTTTTCTTGGCCCCTCCGATCAGGATACTGCCTGCCAGCATGCCTACGGCAATCCCCACCAGATGTGGCGAAACCTCCAAATGCTCCGTCACCGCCGCCGTCAACGCATGGGACTGCACGCTGCTTCCCGCACTCAGGGCCGCCACCACCGCAAAAAACGAAAACACCACCGCCAGCCCTTTTTTGTGCAGGATGCGCTCCATTACATACATCGGGCCTCCCATCGTTGTGCCGTCCCCATTGCGTATCCGAAACTTTGCGGATAAAAAGCATTCCGCATAGCAGGTCGCCATTCCGAAAAGTCCGCTGATCCAGCACCAGAACAACGCTCCCGGCCCTCCCAGGGCGATCGCGGTGGAAATCCCGATAATGTTTCCCGTTCCGATTGTGGCCGCCAGCGCCGTGGCCAGCGCCTCATACGGCGAAACGCCGCCCTCCTTTTTGCCTTTGGCAAAAAAACTCATCCGGATTCCCTGCAGCGTCTTTTTCTGGATAAAGCCCAGCCTTACCGTAAAGTATATGTGTGTTCCCAACAGCAAAATGAGCATGGGAAAACTCCACAAAAAGTCGCAAAGTGTCTTGACAAGATCGCTGATCGCCTGCATACCATGTTCCTTATCGCTTCCTCTCCCTTCATTATATGGCGATAGGAACGTATTTAATTATACCATTTTCCTTTCCCGTTGACAAGATCACCGCAAAACTGCGCGCAAAAACAGTAACAGTTAAACCATAAGCTTTGGGGGGCGTGCCGACGGGCGGGGAGGGCGGTTCCTGCCGCAGGCCGGACACCCCTGCCGGGTGGACGGCCTGCGGCATTGTCGGCGCGCCACTACGCATGAAAGCCGGTTGCTACGCACTAACGTGCTCACGCAACCGCCGCCGGTATGCGCAATCCGGGCTGCCGCCCTACTTGCTTATACCGGCTTGCCCGTCCGATGTCTGTGTGCCTGTGCATGCAAGCATGCCCATTCACACAGCCGTCGTCCGGGGCTTTCATAGTAATATAAAAAGATATTGACAACAACTCCAAAAGTGCTTATACTGTACTTATCGAATAATCACGCACATTACAGACGGTACGCATGAGGGGAGGTGCATAGATGGAAATAATCATAAGCAACAGCAGTGACAAGCCTATTTATGAGCAAATATGTATGCAGGTCAAAAATTTAATTATGAACGGCACTTTATCTGCCGGTGAAGCTTTACCGTCCATGCGGGCATTAGCCAAAGACTTGCACATCAGTGTTATTACTGTCCAAAGAGCCTATGAAGATTTGACCCGCGACGGATTCATAGAAACGGTATCTGGAAAAGGGAGCTTTGTCGCAGCCCAAAATAAGGAGTTTATTCAGGAAGAACAGTTGCGTGTGGCAGAAGAATTGTTACAAAAGGTTGCGGAAATTGGCAGGGCGCATGGAATCAGCTATGAACAAATGGCAAATATTCTAAAGTTGTTTTACGAAGAATAACGGGGAGACGAAAACAATGCAGAAAAACATTCATGAAAAAAACAACATTTTAGTACGGGATTTATGCAAACAGTTTGACGGGTTTTTGTTAGACCATGTTTCATTTCAAGTCCCGAAAGGCAGAATTGTCGGTTTCATTGGCGAAAACGGGGCAGGCAAGAGCACGACCATCCACCTGATACTGGATGAGTTAAAGAAGGACAATGGGCAGATACAGATTTTTGGCATGGAACATACCATTTCCTCTGTCAGGGAAGATATTGGCGTTGTCTTTGACGAGTGCAATTTTCATGACGTATTGAATGTGTCAGACATTGAAAAAATTTTGTCCGGCGTATATAAATCATGGGATGGCGGCCTTTACAGGCAGTACCTAAAAAAGTTCAAAATCCCAGATAGAAAGCAGATAGGCGCTTTTTCAAAGGGCATGAAGATGAAGCTATCCATTATTTGCGCCATGGCACATAAACCGAAGCTGTTGATTTTAGATGAAGCGACTACGGGGCTTGACC
>CARDPF010000427.1 GCA_948960675.1 uncultured Eisenbergiella sp. | reverse complement strand
ATGGCACATAAACCGAAGCTGTTGATTTTAGATGAAGCGACTACGGGGCTTGACCCGGTTGTGCGTGATGAAATGTTGGATTTATTTTTAGAATTCATACAGGACGAGGAATGTTCCATTTTCTTTTCCTCCCACATCACGTCGGACATACAAAAGATTGCAGATTATGTGATTTTGATCCACCAAGGCAAAATTATTTTTGAGGAACAAAAAGACGACCTTGTCTATCAATTTGGGATAGTGAAGTGCGGGAGGGAAAAGTTTGCTTCCATTTCCCCGGATGACTATATTATCCACAGGACTACAAATGTCAGTGTGGAGTGCCTTGTCCGTGACAAAGAAGCGATCAAGCGCAAATACAAAGATATTGTAGTTGATAATGCAACACTGGAAGATATTATGCTTTTCTACATCAAAGGAGGTGCAGCATGAAAGGTTTGATTTACAAAGATATTACAATCTTCTTTAAAAGTATTGACCAAAAGCTGGTACTGATAGCGGTTGGCGCAATTATATTGCTCATGGTCAATACCGGCGTTTATGCGGGGCTGCTCGCTTCCGTAATGCTTGCCATAACAATAGGTATGCAGAATATCATGAGTTTTGCAAGCGATGAAAAGGCAGATTGGAAAAAATATCAGTTAGCAATGCCTGTAAATGCAGTTTCCGCAGTAGCAAGCAAATATATTTCCGTTATCTGCACACTGGCAGTCAGCATTGTGGGAAGCATTCTATTGAATCTTTTACCCAGTGTTGCTTTCCGTAAGTTTAATGTTACTGTTTGGGGTGTGTCTGCTGCTGCATCTTTTATAGTCCCGTTATTATGGACTGGAATCTGTCTGCCGTTAACCTATTGGTTTGGCTTCCGTTCTGCGCAGACGATGGGGCTTATTGTAGTAATTCCCATGTTCTATTTTATCAAATATTTTGAAGACGGGGCTGGATTTTCTGCCATGACAAGTTCCATACTCCCTTATGCTGTTGTGGCAGGGATTGCAGCAATTGCCCTTTTTATCCTTTCAATGATAATAAGCATGGTAGGTTATAACAGAAAAAAATAGGGCTCTCTACAATCCAATGTCATTAAGTTACCGTCGCACCATCATCACCTTTCCATATTCCCCGGACTTATCGCGCATGAGCAAAAATCCGCGCATCAGGTCTTCCAGCGGGAAGCGGTGGGTGATGAGCAGGGAAGGATCCAGCCTTTTTTTCGCAAGGCGCTCCAGAACATAGTGCCAGTCGTCCGCAGGGTCATGGGTGAAAGAGGAATTCCAGGTACCCGTCACATGCAGCTGGTTGCGCAGGATTTTCCAGTAAACATCCCTGGGAAGCGTCATATCGGAATGGGGGTTCCCCACCAGCACAACGCTTCCCGCCGGGGCGGTATGGGCAATTGCCCAAAGCAGGGTTTCGTTTTTCCCGACACACTCGAAAAACAGATCCGCACCTTTCCCGTCCGTGTGTGCCGCCAGCCATTTTCCCACATCCTCTTTGCGGCTGTCACAAAACGATTCCTCCGCAAAGCCCAATTTCCGGAAGGTTTCCTTCTGAAAATCCTTATTGCCGACGGCAAGCAGATCAGACAGCCCGGCTTCCCGCAAAAACAAAAGCATGCAAAATCCGATGGTTCCCAGCCCGCAGACTACGGCTTTTTTCCCCGCAAAGGCGGTTCCCTGTCCTGCATTTTCCGTTCCGGACACAGTTCCCATGGCCTGCCGCATGGCATGGACGGTCACCGCCATGGGTTCCAGCATCGCCGCCTGTTCAAAGGAAACCGCGTCCGGCAGCCCAAGCAGGTTGTCCTGCGGTACTGTCACATATTCCGCAAAGCCCCCATCCTGTCTGGAACCCAGATAGCCGTAGTTCCTGCACATTTCATATTGTCCGTTCTGGCAGGGACTGCAGGATTTACAGGGAATCAGCGGAAATACGCCTACCCGCTTTCCCATCCAGCTTTTTGCCCCTGCGCCCGTTTCCACCACTTCCCCGGCAAATTCGTGGCCGCACGTTAACGGATGGATATGCGCTCCCGTCCGGTAGATACGCGGGATGTCGGAACCGCAGATTCCCGCCGCCCGTACCGCAACCAGCACTTCCCCATCCCCCGGTACGGGTTTCGCGATCTCTTCCAGCCTTATATCCCCTATACTATGCAATCTAAACGCGATCATA
>CARDPF010000426.1 GCA_948960675.1 uncultured Eisenbergiella sp. | reverse complement strand
GACAGCAACACCTATTTGAAACAGACCGGTGTACATTCCAATGACGGACTGCATTACCAGGTGGATACGGATATGAATTTATTCCATTTTTATATGGCCATGATCGGCGCAATGTAAAAATTGCGGAAAGGGGTGTTTGCATTTGAAGGCGTTACAGGAATTGCTGGAAGGCCTGGCCTATACCTGCATAAGGGGCAGTCTGGACTGTCAGGTGCATGCGGTGGTATATGATTCCCGCAAGGCAGGGCCCGGATGTTTGTTTTGCTGCATTGCGGGAGCAAATTTTGACGGACATGATGCCGCCGGGGATGTGGCGGCAAAAGGCGCATCGGTACTGGTGGTGCAAAAGGAGGTTGTCCTGCCGGACAAAGAGGGGGTTACGGTCATTTTGGTGGAAAATACCCGGTACGCCCTGGCCCATATCGCTGCGGCGTGGTTTGGGCATCCGGCGGAAAAGCTGACCACCATCGGCATTACGGGAACGAAGGGAAAAACCACCACCACTTATCTGGTGAAATCCATTTTGGAAAACATGGGGCGCAAGGTGGGGCTTTTGGGAACCATAGAAGTAATCATCGGACAGGAGCACATCCATGCGGTGAATACCACGCCGGAGTCCTATGTCCTGCAGGAATATTTTGCCAAAATGGTCAAGGCCGGTTGCGACACGGTGGTGATGGAGGTGTCCTCACAGGCGCTCAAGTTGTGCCGGACGGAGGGCTTCGTATTTGATTACGGCATTTTCACCAATCTGGAGCCTGACCACATCGGCCCCAACGAGCATGACAGTTTTGAGGATTATCTGCATTGCAAGGGGCTGTTGTTTCGGCAATGCCGGGTGGGTATTGTCAACTGTGATGACGCACATTGGAGGCAGGTGACAAAAGGACATAGCTGCAGTCTGGAAACCTATGGATTTTCAAAGGAGGCCGACCTGCGGGCGTCCGATCCGGTATTTACCAACCAACAGGGGCATTTGGGCGTTTGCTTTTCGGTGTCCGGGCTTTGGGAGATGGATGCACAGATTGCCATGCCCGGGCGGTTTTCCGTTTATAACGCCATGACGGCCATTGCCATCTGCCGCCATTTCGGCGCGTCGAAGGAGGCGGTGGCAGAGGCGCTTATGACAGCGCGGGTGCGGGGACGGATTGAGACCGTGCGGGTATCGGACGATTTTACGGTGATTATTGATTACGCCCACAATGCGATGGCCCTGGAGAGTCTGCTTAGCACCCTCAAGGATTACGAGCATGGGCGTTTGGTCTGTATTTTCGGCTGCGGGGGCAACCGCGCAAAAGACCGCCGGTTTGAGATGGGGGAGGTTTCCGGAAGGCTTGCGGATTTCACCGTGATTACTTCCGACAATCCCCGGTTCGAGGAGCCAGGCGCGATTATTGCGGATATTGTTACGGGAATCAGTCGGACCGGCGGTGCGTATGTCACCATACCGGACAGGGGGGAGGCCGTCGCCTGGGCGGTGGCGCACGGAAAGCCCGGCGACATTATTGTGCTGGCGGGCAAGGGCCATGAGGATTACCAGGAAATCAAGGGCGTCAAGTACCATATGGACGACAGGGAATTAGTGCTGGCGTGCTGTAAGTCCGAATAAATGAAACGGTAGCACGGCGGCAGTGGCAAAGGAAAATGCATGGATAGATTTGCAAATATCATCGTGGATATTTCCCATGAGAAGGTGGACCGCCCGTTTCAGTACAAAGTGCCCGACGCTTTGCAAGGAAGGCTCTCTCCCGGTATGCGGGTGCAGATTCCTTTCGGAAACGGGAACCGGCTGCGCACGGGCTATGTGATCGAACTGGGGGATGTGGCCGAGTTTCCCGAAGGGAAGATGAAAGAAATTCAGGGTGTGCTGGGCGGGGAGACCATGCCCCAGCAGAGGATGATCGCTTTGGCGGCATGGATGAAAGAGCAGTATGGCTCCACCATGATTTTGGCGTTAAAAACAGTGCTTCCTGCCAGACGCAGGGTGGCCGTGCGGGAAAAAAAGGAAGTGCGGCTGGCGGTGCCTGTGCAGGAGGCAAAAGAGCAGCTGGAGGTTTTTGTAAAAAAGCACCAGACAGCCAGGGCGAGGCTGCTGTCCGAACTGGTCAAAGAACAACGGCTCGACTGGGAGTTTCTGACAAAGCGCCTCCGTATTTCCCCACAGACGGTCAAAAGTCTGGAGGATGCAGGGCT
>CARDPF010000425.1 GCA_948960675.1 uncultured Eisenbergiella sp. | reverse complement strand
GATTTTCCATCCGCGAAGAATAGCTTTCATCTTGGACCACATTTTTTCAATGGGATTCAGGTCAGGGCTGTAGGGTGGAAGATACAGCACTTTCATGCCCTTTGCCTCCAATGTTTCCCTGACAGCCTTGACGTGATGGGAACGCATATTGTCCATCACAACAATATCCCCTGGCCGAAGAGTGGGGAGTAATGTTTCTTTCAAATACTGGACAAAACGCTCTCCTGTTGTCCCGCCCTGATACGTTGTAAACGCCTTTTCCCCGTCCAGGCGAATGGAGGAAAGGACCGTCGTTGTCTTCGGCGTATTCAGGGGGGCATGGTCCACGGCCCTTTGCGATGAGGGTGCCCGTCCATATAGGCGGGTCAAATCCGTATTGACTCCGCTTTCGTCCAGAAATACCAGATGTTCCACCATCTCAGGCGTTATGGTTTCTTTCCATTCTCTGCGTTTTTCCTGCACATCGAAGCCGGTCACGCTCACTTGCGTAGAGTGATTTCTTTTTCAGTGTATAGCCCATTGCACGGATTGCACGTTCCACGGTTGAATAACTTGCGGAAAGGTTCAGTTCCTCGCGGATTTCCTCAATCGTGATGTCAGGAGCCTCATCTATGCAGCGGCGGATCGCTTCTTTATCCTCCGTCGTCAATATTGGTTTCCGACCCCGCTGACTGGTTCGCAGGGCAACGCTGCCGGTTTTCCGCTTCTGTTCCGCCAGCCGGTACACCATCCATTTGCTTACTGAATATGCCTTTGCGATCCCTTTCGCGTCGTGGGTCGCTTCATACCCTTCTACCAGTAACTCTCGCGCCTCGTTGTGCAACATACTATCATCTCCTGCTTCTGTTATACCACCCCTGTCAAGCTTTCATCTTATTTTTGATGATTGCTATAGTAGTATATCCGGTTAGTAACAAGACTTTACGGAGATGGGGAAATAAGGTATACTTCTCCAAAACGGATTGGAGGATGGAAAAATGCCACGCTATATTGTAACGCTGACAGATGTGGAAGTGCAGGAATTGAAAACAATGGTGCAAAAAGGGGGAAAAGGATATCGTATTAAACATGCACAAATACTTCTAAAACTGGATCAGAAGCCAGAAAACAAGGCATGGACATATGATCGAATCAAAGATGCATACGGAGCTTCCCGCAGCACGATAGCAGGAATTGCGAAGCGATTCGTTATGGAGGGCATGGAGGCCGCCCTTGGAAGGAAGGTGCAAGAAAACCGGCACCGCAAAGTGACCGGCGATGTGGAAGCCCGGATATGCACCATAGCCTGTTCAAAACCGCCGGAAGGTGCCTCACGCTGGACTATGCAGGCAATCGCGGATGAGCTGATTCGTTTGGAAGTGGTGGATTACATTACTGACAGCACCATCTGCGAGGTTATGAAAAAAACGAAATCAAACCGTGGCTTGTGAAGGAATGGTGCATACCGGAGGCTGATGCTGATTTTGTAGCAAAAATGGAGGATGTGCTGGAGGTTTACCAGCGTCCTTATGATCCGTTGCGCCCTGTTGTCTGCATAGATGAAACGAACAAGCAACTTATAGAGGAAAAGCGCATCCCATGTGAACCGGGGCATCCTGAAAAGGTGGATTCCGTGTATATCCGCAACGGAGTCGCAGATGTATTCATGATCTGTGAGCCACTGGCAGGCAGGAGGGAAACCGTTGTGACGCAGACCCGAACAGCACTGGATTTTGCGCAGATACTCCAGTACACTTCTGACACTTTGTATCCAAGGGCAGAAAAGATTGTCCTTGTCACCGACAACCTTAACACCCATTCTCCGTCCTCTTTATACAAGGCATTCCCGCCGGAGGAAGCCCGCAGACTGGCAGAACGGTTTGAATGGCATTACACACCGAAGCATGGCAGTTGGCTGGACATGGCTGAGATAGAAATCGGTATCATGAGCCGCCAAGCCCTAGGAAAGCCACTTCCGGATTTGGATAGTTTTAAACAGCAGGTTCGTGCTTGGACGGCCAGACGTAATTCTAAATGTGTAAAAATCTCCTGGCAGTTCAAAAACCACGACGCTCGTATTAAATTGGCCAGACTCTATCCTACTGTAGTTTAAATACTGTCCGGATGGAATACTAGAATGATATTGGGTATATCCGTCCGGTAAGCCGTTGTGGCCAAGGTATTGATGTCAAGTAGCTGGTTTATTTTTTCTGTCC
>CARDPF010000424.1 GCA_948960675.1 uncultured Eisenbergiella sp. | reverse complement strand
AGCGGCGGGCAACGGCCGTCTGGACGCGGTGAGCAACGCCATCAAGGCGTACTTTGGCATCAGCTATGAACTGACGGTGTATGAGGAGCACGCGATTTCCCGGGGGTCTTCCTCCAAGGCCGCAGCTTATGTGGGGATTTTGTGTAAGGGTAAAAAGTACTGGGGCGTGGGTATTGATGAGGATATCATCAAAAGCTCCATCGCGGCGTTGGTTTCCGCCGCCAACCATTTGGCCTTGGAGCAGGGCTGTAAAGAGGGCCGGGAGGAACGGATCATTTCGATCATGAATTATATCCAGAATCATTATGTGGATGTGACGCTGGAGGAATTGGCAGAAAACTTCCACCTGTCCGCCCCTTACCTCTCCAAATATATCAAGCAAAAGACCGGGGAGACCTTTCAGGATGCGGTAAAAAAGGCACGCATGAAAAAAGCCCGGATTTTATTAAAGGATTCCGTACAGAAGGTGGAAGCCATCGCAGAAAGCGTGGGCTATGAAAATGTGGAGCATTTCATCCGGCTGTTCAAGAAAACCTATGGCATGACCCCCCTGCAGTTTAGGGAAAACGGGAGGTAGCGCCGCATAGGGTTATTTTTGCAGGGCGCAGATATCCACCAGGGCAGCGCCGGCAGGGGTGAAATCTTTATGCAGGATGTCGGCCAGCGCAGATGCGGTATCTAAGCTTGTCAGGCAGGGGATGCCCAGTTCCACGGCCTTGCGGCGTACCCTGACGCTGTCCCGGGCGGGAATGCGGCCCTTTTGGGAGGTGGAGACGATGTATTTTACTTTACCGCTTTCCAGAAGGGAAAGAGTGTCATGGGGGGATTGTCCGATTTTGTGCACCAGTGTGGCGAACAGCCCGCAGGACCGCAGTACGGCAGCGGTACCCTGTGTGGCGTATAGGTGGAATCCCAGATCCGCAAAGCGGCGGGCAATTTCGGCAATTTCGGCTTTGTCCGTGTCGCGGACGGTGAAGAAAATGCCCCCGTCTTTGCAAAGCCGGTAGCCTGCCCCCAAAAGTCCTTTGTAAAGGGCCTCCTCCATCGTGGGGGCAATCCCCAGAACTTCCCCGGTGGATTTCATCTCCGGGCCCAGCTGGGTGTCAAGCCCGGACAGTTTTTCAAAGGAAAAGACGGGTACTTTCACAGCTGTATAAGGGGAGGAAGGGGATAAGCCCGTGCCGTAGGGCATGTCCCTTAATTTTTCACCCAGCATGACCCGGGTGGCAATGTCCGCCATGGGGATGCCGGTCACTTTACTCAGATAAGGAACCGTCCGGGAGGAGCGGGGATTGACTTCGATCACGTAAATCTGCCCCTGATGAATCACGTATTGGATGTTTATCAAGCCCTTGGTGTGAAGGGCCAGGGCCAGGCGCTTGGAATATTCCACCAGCTTTGCGGTTTGGGCAGGACTTAAATTCCATGCCGGATAGACGGCGATGGAGTCCCCGGAATGGATGCCTGCCCGGTCGATATGCTCCATGATGCCCGGCAGCAGGATGTCTTCGCCGTCGCATATGGCGTCCACCTCCACTTCCGTACCCATGAGGTATTTGTCGATCAGGACCAGATTGCCCTCCATGTGGGAGAGGATGATATCCATATACTCTTCCACATCCGTGTCGGAAAAGGCGATGATCATGTTTTGGCCGCCAAGCACGTAGCTGGGACGCAAAAGCACCGGATACCCCAGCCGGTTTGCCGCTTCCAGCGCCTCCTTGGCCGTGTGGACGACGGTTCCGTCGGGCTGGCGGATATGCAGCCGTTTGAGCAGGGCTTCAAACCGTCCCCGGTCTTCTGCGGCGTCGATGCTGTCGGCGGGCGTTCCCAGAATGGGGATGTTATTTTGGGAAAGCCATTTGGTGAGACGGATGGCGGTCTGGCCCCCGAAGGCGGCTACCACACCCACAGGCTTTTCGACGCAGAGGATGTCGGCTACATCTTCCGGGGTCAGGGGTTCAAAGTATAAGCGGTCAGCGGTGTTAAAGTCCGTGGATACCGTTTCGGGATTGTTATTGATGATGACCACCTCAAATCCGGCCTTTTTTAATGTCCACACACAGTGCACGCAGGAATAATCAAATTCAATCCCCTGTCCGATGCGGATGGGGCCGGAGCCTAAGACTACTACCACATCTTTTTTGCCGTCCCGTTTTTGGAGAAAGGCGGCCGCCTCGTCCGCTTCCGTACAGGAAGCA
>CARDPF010000423.1 GCA_948960675.1 uncultured Eisenbergiella sp. | reverse complement strand
AAGCTTGTCGATTTCCCTTTTGTGCATCAAAAGCTTTTTCACCCGCAGCGGATCCCGGTTAAACAGGTTCCCTTTTTCGTATGGGCTGATGTGCATGCCAAAGACAAAGATTTCCCCCTTGTCGATCTGCACGAAAGCTTCCTTGATACTGCACTTACCCATCCGCAGGCTCTTCACCTCCGTCCCGTGCAGCACAATCCCCGCCTCATACTGTTCCTCCACGAAATAGTCATGGAACACCTTCTTATTATTCGCCACCAATTTCTGCGCTTCCTTTGCCATCGCTTTCCCCTTCTGCCAACACAAAATCTATGGTTCTGTTAAAACGGTCCGCAAACGCTACTTCCACTTTAAGCTTTTGCCCAAGCTTATAGGTTCTGCCCGTCGCCTGTCCCACCAGTTCATAATTTTTCTCGTCATAGGAAAAATAGTCCCCCTTCATGCTGTTTACATGGACGAGTCCCTCCACGGTATTGGGCAGTTCCACATACAGGCCCCAGCCGGTCACACCGGAAACTACCCCCTCAAACACCTCCCCGATATGCGCTTCCATAAACTGCACTTTCTTTAACTTGTCAGCCTCCCGCTCTGCCTCGTCAGCCCGGCGCTCGGTCTGGGATGCCTGTTTTGCCACCTCCGGCAGCAGTTCCCTATAATGGCTAATCCTCTCCTGCGTCATCCTGCCCCGCAGAAATTCCTTGATGATCCTGTGGATCTGCAAATCCGGATACCGCCGGATGGGGGAAGTAAAGTGGCAGTAAAAACGTGCCGCCAGACCGAAATGCCCGCTGCAGTCCACCGTGTACCCCGCCCGCTTCATGCTGCGCAGCGTCAGCCTCGCAATCAGCATTTCCTCCTGTGTGCCCTCCACCTGGTCCAGCAGCTTTTGCAACTCCTTGGGGTGGATGGCATAGGCGTCCCCGGAAACTTTCGGGTCGCTTCCCTGGCTGCGCCGGATATGATACCCGAAATTGTGGATGAACAGCGCCAGCTTTTCCATTTTGTCCGGATCCGGCGCGTCATGGGTCCGGTACACAAAAGGCGTTTCCAGCCAGTAAAAATGCTGTGCCACCGTCTCGTTGGCCGCAAGCATGAAATCCTCAATCAGCTTTGTCGCCACATTCCTCTCATAGGGCTTTATCTCCAGAGGATTCCCTTCCCTGTCCAAAACAATTTTGCACTCCGGGAAATCAAAGTCCACCGCCCCGCGTTCCCTGCGCTTTTTGCGCAGGATGGCGGAAAGCCGTTCCATTTGCTCAAACATCAAAACCAAATCCGCATATTCTTTCCTGACTGCCTCGTCCTTATCCTCCAAAATCTTTTTTACATCCGTATAGCTCATGCGCCGCTCCACACGGATCACGGATTCCACAATTTCATAATTGGCCACATTGCCCTTTTCGTCAATATCCATCAGACAGGAAAGGGCAAGCCTGTCCTCCCCGGCATTCAGCGAACAGATCCCGTTGGAGAGCACATGGGGAAGCATGGGAATGACCCTGTCCGTCAAATAGACACTGGTTCCCCTCTCCTTTGCCTCCCAATCCAGGGCAGAGTTTTCCTGCACATAGTTGGCCACATCCGCAATGTGTACCCCCAGATGATACTTTCCGTCCTCCACCGTCAGGCTCACCGCATCGTCCAAATCCTTTGCGTCTTCCCCGTCGATGGTGACCATCTTAAGCTGCCGCAAATCCCTCCTGCCTGCCATGTCCGCTTCGCTGACACAGCCGCTGCCTGCCACGCGCTGCGCCTGGTTTAAAACCCGCTCCGGGAATGCTTCGGGCAATTCATATCCCCTCACGATGGAAAGGATGTCCACACCCGGGTCATTGACATGCCCCAGGATTTCCACGATCTTCCCTTCCGGACGGCGGCCCTCTTTTCCGTAATCGGTAATCTCCACCACCACCTTATGGCCGTCCACCGCGCCTTTGCTTTTTTCCTTAGGGATAAAAATATCCGATAAAATTTTGGGATTGTCCGGAACCACAAAGCCGAAATTCTTGCTCTGTTCATAAGTGCCCACCGTCTGTGTGATGGCGCGGGCCACAATCTGTGTAACCTCCGCCTCCATACGCTGCCCGCTGCTTTGCCGCAATATCCGGATTTTTACCGTGTCCCCGTGAAAGGCGCCGTGCACACACTCCTCCGGAATATAAAAATCCTCCGCGAAATCCTCCACACGCACAAAGCCAAATCCTTTGGCATGGCTTATAAATACT
>CARDPF010000422.1 GCA_948960675.1 uncultured Eisenbergiella sp. | reverse complement strand
GGTTTCTCCCTGATACTTTTGGATATCGTGATGCCGGGGATGGACGGCTTTACGCTGCTCAAAAAGCTGCAGGAGGAGATCGTGACCCAGCATGTCCCGGTTATTTTGATCACCGGCTTTTCCGACATAAAAAGCGAGGAGCAGGGATTGCTGCTGGGCGCTGTGGATTATGTCGCAAAACCGATCCATCCGCCGATACTAAAGGCGAGAATCCACACCCATATCAAGCTGTACCAGTACCAGAAAAGAATCGAACATATGGCGATGTATGACGAACTGACCGGGGTTGCCAACAGAAGGTATTATGACCGATATTGTGTTGCAAAGTGGCAGGAGGCCATCCGGCTGGGACGTTCATTTAGCATCTGTATTTTTGATATTGATAAATTTAAGATATATAATGATACATACGGCCATCCGGCGGGGGACAAGGTTCTGGCAGCCGTGGCGGGGGCGGTGTCTTCCAACCTGCAGCGGGGAACGGACTTTTTTGCCCGCTACGGAGGAGAGGAGTTTGTGGCCATCGTGACGGACAGCGCCGCCCTTCCGACGTTTCAGCATTTCCAAAAAATCCGGCAGGCGGTGGAGGATCTCCACATTCCCCACGAAGGGGGAATCTCCCCCTGGGTGACGGTCAGCGTCGGGGGGATTACGGTCGTGCCCAAAAAAGGGGACGGGTATGATACGCACTTAAAGATTGCGGACGCCATGCTGTATGATGCCAAGCGTTTCGGCCGCAATCAGGTAGTCTGGTCTAACGAGCGGATGGAGCAATGGCGGGAGAAATAGGCGTTTTTGGCGGGGTGTAGGAATGAACGAGCGGATTTATGAGGTAGTATGTCCCCAAAAAACGGACGGTACGGTGCTGGCACGGGTGCAGGTGCCAGGTTCCAAATCCATTACCAACCGGGCGCTATTGCTGGCGGCCATGGCGGAGGGGGAAAGTACGGTACAGGGATGTTTGACCAGCGATGATGCCCAATATTTTTTAAATTGCCTTTGTGAACTGGGATTGTCGGTGCGAGAAACGGCAGCTAATGGGTTTGGCAGTGACGTGACCATCCAGGGGCTTGGCGGGAGGATCCCAAACCGGAACGCCGAAATTTACGTGGGCAGCGCGGGAACCGCTGCCCGGTTTTTGGTGGCCATGCTGGCGTTTTCCGGCGGCACCTATACGGTCCGGTCTTCCATGCAGATGCAGAAGCGGCCGATGCAGCCGCTGATTGAAGCGCTGGAAAACGCGGGCGCAAAGGTCGTCTGCATGGAAGAAAAAGGACATTTCCCGATGCAGGTGATCGGCGTTTCGGACAAAAACCGGATTCCGGATCATTTTACGGTGAATATTGACCAAAGTTCACAGTTTTTAAGCGCCCTCATGATCGCGGTTGGGACGCTTGGGAAAAAGGCGGGAATTTCGGTTGTGGGCGCCCATGGATTAAGCTATGTGGATCTCACGGCCAAAATGATCCGCCGGTTTGGGGTGGCGGTGGAAAAGGGCCGGACCCCGGACGGGCGGACAGAGTACCGTTTTTTGGGAGAAGGGAGATATAGACCTCTGGTCTATGAGGTGGAGCCGGATATGTCTGCGGCCGCTTATTTTTATGCGATGGCAGCCCTTCTGGGGGCAAAGGTGGCCGTCAGGGGAGTCAACCGCTCCATGATGCAGGGGGATCTTGCTTTTTTGCGGGTGCTAAAACGGATGGGCGCTATGGTCACGGGGCTGGAAGAAGGGGAAGAATGCCCGGATGCCTGCCCGGACATTGTGGTTGCCGGTCCGGCAGGGGGAAAGCTCAAAGGGGGATTTTCCGTGGATATGTCCGCGTTTTCGGATCAGGCGCTCACACTGGCGGCCATTGCCCCCTTCGCGGATGCGCCTGTCACCATCACCGGGATCGGACATATCCGTCTGCAGGAATGCGACCGGATACAGGCAATCGTGCGCAACCTTTCGGCCCTGGGCATCCGGACAGGGGAAATGCCGGACGGGGTGACAATCTATCCGGGTACGCCAAAGGGCTGCGATATCGAGACCTATGAGGATCACCGGGTGGCAATGTCCTTTGCCCTCACCGGGCTGCGGACGCCCGGGGTGCGCATTTTAAACCCCTCCTGCTGTAAAAAGACCTTCGCACAATATTTCAGCGTGTTTGAAGGGACGCTGCGGCAGCTGTCAGGATTGTAACAGTTCAGACAAGTCTGCCCTGTTACTGCATCCGCCCATTAAAATCGCT
>CARDPF010000421.1 GCA_948960675.1 uncultured Eisenbergiella sp. | reverse complement strand
GCCGTTGCCTACAGGCAACATTTTCCACCGCATAAAAGATTCCTTTCCCTTCCCTCCCTTCCCTATATTTTCCAAAGCCTGCAGCGGCCCAAGGGCCCCCACAGACACTACATTGGCGCAGCTATGTACTAGCCCTTTACAGATCCGATCATCACCCCTTTGATAAAAAAGCGCTGGGCAAAAGGGTAGGCGGCCAGAACCGGCGCCGAGGCCACCACGATCATGGCATATTTCACCAGGTTTGCCCTGTGCCTTACAGAATTCACCACATCGGGATCCATACTCATCATCTCCTGCTGTAAAAGGATTTCCCGCAGAAAAAGCTGTAACGGGAATTTATTTTTATCATTCAGGTAAATCAGGGCATTGAAAAAACCGTTCCACTGGTTCACCGCATAAAACAGCGAAATGACCGCCACAATAACCCCCGATGTGGGAAGCACTATATGGATAAAAAATTTGAAATAGCTGCAGCCGTCCAGCTGCGCCGATTCCAAAAGCTCTGTGGAAACATTTTCCTCAAAAAAAGTTCTCGTCACAATCAGGTTCCATACCCCCACCGCGCCGGGGAGGATCACGCCCCAAAGGGTATTGATGGTATGCAGCTGCTTCATCAGCAAATAGGTGGGGACAAGCCCCCCGCTGAATATCATGGTAAAAACAATAAAAATGTTGATCGCCTTTTTCCCAAAAAACTCCCGGACGGAAAGGGCAAATCCACTAGTCAGCGTGAGCGCGACGCTGAGGGCCGTTCCCGCCACCGTGTACAAAACCGTATTATAATATCCCACCGGCGTTCTGGGATCCGCCAGAATAGTCTTATATCCTTCAAGGGTGATTTTTTTCGGCAAAAAATATACCTTTCCCGCATAAGTCATGTCCGGATCGCTTATGGAAGCGATGAGCACAAAATAAAGCGGGTATATGACCACCAAGAGCAAAAGCACGGAAATAATTCCAAATAAAAGATCCGTTTTCGATGGTTTCTTTCCTTTGACTTTCAAAGCTTTCATTTTGGCTAAATTCCTCCTTTTCCTTAAAGCGCGTCCTAAAACAGCCTGATGTTGGCTCCCCTTTTGGCGATCTGGTTTACCGCGATGATCAGGAAGAAATTGATCAGCGAATTGAACAGTCCTATGGCGGCGGAATAACTAAACTCCATGCCGATGAGTCCGATCTTATATACATACGTGGAAATGATCTCCGAAGCCTCAATGTTCATCGCATTTTGCATCAACAGCACCTTTTCAAATCCCACGCTCATAATCCGCCCGGAATTCATGATCAGAAGGATGACTGCCGTCGGAAGGATTGCCGGAATATCAATATACAAAATTTTCTGTATTTTCCCGGCCCCGTCAATCTCCGCCGCCTCATACAAATCCGGACTTACCGATGTGAGGGTCGCAATATAAATAATGGCGTCCCAGCCCGCGTGCTGCCATATCTCGCTGATCACGAAAATGAAAACGAACCCCGGCGCGCTCCCCATGGGAATCCCTGCTTTTCCCCCGCTGACCCAGTCAATCAGGTTGTACAGCATCCCGCCGCCCGGCGACAACATAATGACCAGCATGCCAACCACCGCGGGAATGGAGATAAAATGGGGTGCATACGTGGCCGTCTGCAATACTTTTTTCAGTCCCGTATACTTTAGCTGGTTTACAAGAAGCGCCAAAAATATCGGCACCGGAAACCCCAACAGCAAATTCATCAGACTGATTTTTAACGTGTTGGTGATAATAATCCCAAACTGGTAGGATTGGAAAAATCTTACAAATTGTTCCAGCCCTACCCACGGGCTTTTCCAAATCCCCAGTTTCGGTGTAAACTCCTTAAACGCAATCTGTATTCCCCCCATCGGGATATAGCAATAAATGAGGAAATACAAAAGGGTCGGCGCCAAAAACAGATAAATCTGATAATCCCGCTTCCACTGTGCCTTAAACCCCCGCCGCCTTTTTACCGGCTTTTCTTTTTTCATGTCTGATCCCCCTGTTCCAACGAATCCCCTTCTGCATCTGCTTTCCTGTGGTTTCAGCATAAATCACCAAATCATCCCTTGTAAATATCCACATTTTTTGACAATATACATATTTTTTGCACATTGTTTGGACCGCAGCCCGCCTGCTATTTTGGACAACCTAACGGGAAAAAGGCGGTGCGCGCAGGCGCCTTTCCAATGGCCTGCCTGCGGGGGCGCCCTGTCCTTACAGGCTGCTTGCTCCCGGG
>CARDPF010000420.1 GCA_948960675.1 uncultured Eisenbergiella sp. | reverse complement strand
GCGCTTGCCGAAAGCTTTGGCCACCGGATCATCATTTTGCATTTTGATGTGAACAAGGCACGGGAGAACATTGTGTGTAAGGATCCCGACCATTGGCCTTTGGGGACGCTGGGCTGTTATTGGATGTTTCACGAATTGCTCCCGGCGGATGTGGACAGGATTTTGGCGCTGGAGGCGGATACCGTGACGGTGGGCTCCGTGTCGGAATATTACCATACCGACCTGACCGGGTATTATGCGGCATGTCCGGGGCCGGAGCACAAGCCTTCCAGCCATAAAAAGCTGATGGAAAGGCTGGGCGGCGACACACTCACCTTTGTCATGTCCCTGTATCATGTGGCGGCAATCCGGGAGGCGTTTTCGGTTGCCGATATCCTGCGGACGGACGCAGAGGTGGTGGAAAAATTCGGGCATTCCCAGCAGGAATTGACTTTCGGGATTTTGTTTGGGGGTAAAATAAAATTTTTGCCGGGCGCAGATACCTGTGTGGAGGAAAACCGGCAGGCGGTGGGGGAATGGGGCTATTCCTATATCCGGGAGTGCGAAAAAACCTGTAAGGTTTTGCACTTCTCTTCTTTTTATAAAAAGGAAAAGCCGTGGAATCCGGTATGCATGATGCCGGGGTATCTGGTATGGTGGAAATATGCGCAGGAAAGCCCTTATTATGAGCAGTATTTTCGGCAACAGTGGGAAATCTTTGACCGGCAACACAAAGAAATACAAGATTTGCACAAAAATATTACACAAAAAAATATACTGGCCATGACGCTTGTACTTTCCGCTGTCCTTGTGGCCGTGGCAGCCGTGGCGGTGTGCGGACTCCCGGTATTTTCGGCGCTGCTGCTTTTGGGGTGCTTTGCGGCCGCCTTCGTTTTTTCGCTGGCGTTTCGGAGGTGCCTGATGTGGGCGCAGGGGGTAAAGTGAGGGACGGTTATGAGGATTATGTTTGCCGTGGCCACTTATTGGCCTTTTCAGGACGGCGTTTCCCAGGTGACCCGGTATTTGGCGGAGGGACTTGCCAAAAAGGGGCATGAGGTATTGGTCTATACGGGAACGGGGAACTTAAAAGCGCACAACCTTGCGCGCCGGGAGGTGCATGAGGGGGTGGAGATTGTGCGCATCGACGTATTCGTGCGCTGGCCGCTGACCATACGGGGAAGGAACCGGGAAAGTACGCCGCGGGCCTATTTTGAAAAAGTCAGGGACTGGAAGCCGGATGTTTTGATTGCGGTGTGTGCGCAGACCTGGCCGTTGGATTGGCTGGTTCCTTATTTAGACCGGATTGCCTGTAAGAAAGTGTTTTTTTCCCATGGGTATTCCCATTTGCAAAAGCATTACCGGATCCGGGAAGAACTGCATAACAGAAATGTGTTGGGGGCGTGGATCGAATACCGCAAGAAACGGTATTATGGAACCTTATACCGGGTTGTAGGGAAGTTTGATCTGGCGTTATATCTGTTGGAGGAAAATAATGCCTGCCGGTATGCCAAGCACCATGGCCTGCAAAACGGAAAAGTGCTGGAGAATGCCGTGGAGGATGTCTTTTTTTCCGACCGGATGCGGCATGAAAAGCGGGAAAAACGGGAAATTTGCTTTTTGTATGTGGCAAACTATAACGAAAACAAGAATCAGGGGATGGTATTGCAGGCTTTTGTCAAGGCATCCATGGACAAAGCCAGTCTGGTTTTTGTAGGCTCACAGGAGAATGCATATTTGGAACGGCTGCGCAGGGAGGCCGGCGCAGGCAGGGAAGGGTGTCCAGACGCAGGGCAGGCCATACGGATACCGGGAAAGGGGGAAAAGCAGGTTATTTTCTGCGTGGGGCTGACCCGGCAGGAAATCTATGAGCGTTACCAAAAGGCCGATGTATTTGTCTGCGGCAGTAGGTCGGAGAACGCCCCCATTGTCCACCGGGAGGCGGCAGCGGCAGGCATGGCCGTGGTCAGTACGCCGGTGGGCAGCGTGGAAAAGATGGACGGTATTTTGATTGTGCAGGATGCAGGACAGATGTGTGCCGCCATGGAAAGGCTGTCGGCACACCGGGAAGAGGTTTATGAAAGGGGAGAGCGGCTTAGGCAATATATTTTGCAGAAAAAATGCCGCATTCCCGATAAGGTGGACTGGCTGGAGAATCAGTTGCGCCTTCTGGCGTGCGCGGGTGGCGGAAATTCATGTAACGATGTACTAGAGCGTGTTTGAAAATTCATTCCCGCCATCTGCACGCCCCACTTTGCGTGAT
>CARDPF010000419.1 GCA_948960675.1 uncultured Eisenbergiella sp. | reverse complement strand
GTACAAATATCGGTTTAGCGGCTCTATCGCCTGCTGCCTATCCTGCCCCTCCGGTTTTTGCAAAAGTGACTCCGTCGCCTCGCATAGCAGACCGTACCGGCTGGCGCATGCCGCCTCCGTGCGTTCGTCGGCCTTGATCAGGTTACTGTCCACAATCTTTTTGGGGGCATCGGCTTCCGTAACGTAATACTGAAGGCTTTCCCCCGGATAGAGGATAAAGGTCCGCACATAAATACCGTCATAAACATGCGACATCTCCACACTTTGGTAATCCTCCTGGCATTCCTGTCCTTTTAAAATCCGGTAGTTTAAAATCGCTTTCCGTTCGGACACCCCCCTGTATACCACAAAAGTCTGGTCCAGCAAAAGTTCTGTCCCCGGAATGATATCCGCAAACTCCTTAAACACAGGCAAAATCCTGCCCTCCAAAAGCAGTGCAGATCCGACCGCACGCAAAACGGCCTCCACATTTTCGTCCATTGCAGCCCGGTTTTTTGCATAATACTTAAGGCAGGCGGCCTTACACATATCCGTTACATCCTCCCCCAGCTGGTACACCCGCAGAATGTCGCGTATGATGGAAATATGGATCGGCTGGCCATACAAAACATAACAGGCGCTGCAGCGGTGCAAAAAAGCGGTTTCCAGTTCGCTGCCGCCCCCCTCTGCCACATACTGGCGCAGCAAATCCATGCGCTCGGTCACATCCTTCTGGGTATAAAGAAGCTGCTCCATAATGCGTTCACAAAGCGGAAACGTATTGACCCCAAACCCCTCCGCAGCGTTTTTGACAGCCTCCATTTCGCCTACGCTTCCCCGGTAATGCCCTGTCAGCTGTTGTAAAATCAACCCGTCGTACTTTCCCCGGACGGCAGCCAGATAGCACAGCTGCGTCATCCTTTTGTCCTCCCTAAACAGCTGCTGGTCCAAAAGACGGCTGCAAAGCCGCATCAAAATCCGCGCGTCCTGCTTCCCGAAATCAAGCCCCTTGAGCCAGGCATACGCCTTCTCGCAAAATCCCTGCAAAACCAAATAGTGCACCACCCGGTTTCTGTCCATGGGCGCGATATCCTCCGGCTCCAGCTTTTTGAGCAACCGGTCCAATTCCTCCGTCTGTCCCTCGTCAAACAAAAACTCCACCAGGGAAAAACGCACCTTCCTCCCGTAATCCCTGGACAATACCGGCTCCTGTGCAATGGCAAGATAGCTGGCCACGTTTTCTTTGCGCACCGCCACCTGCTGGGAATCGGTGGCCATCAGGTGGAAGGATAAGTCCTCGCCTGCATAGGGGGCCACCCTTTCACCCAATTCACCCAAATCCGGCAGCTTTGCATACTCCAGCTTTGCGTCCCCTTCCTTCTGTTCGGTAAAAAGGGGAAATACGGATGCTTCATCGTTAATCAGCCTGCGGTTTTTCTCCTCATCCTCCGCAAACAGCATGTCCTGACGGCTGAAAAGGCTCACATATGCCCTGCCGTTTTTAAACAGGTACGTTTTTTCCCCTTTTGTGCGCGCATGCACCACCACCAGCTTTCTGGCATCCCCACCCCAATTCACCTCCACGCAGGATAACAGGGAGGCAAGCGCCCTGGCATGTTCCGGTTTCAGGATGGAATCCGTCAAAATCGTCCGGTACAAAAAAGCCAAATCCCGGTTCACCCTTCCCTTATACAGCTGTGCCAGCGCAAAACGCTCCATCTGCGGACGGTAAGCGATGTACAATTCCTGGTCCTGCTGCTTATGGCGCTCCACATAAGCGTACAGGTAGGCGGCGGATTCATAATCCAGATTGCTCTGATAGGCAAAATAGAGCAGGACAATCTTTGGGATCTCGGTCTGGCGCTCCCGGTCCATGCTCATCAGGTAATGCTCATAGAGCCTGGTAATCCTGCATTTTTTCTGTACCCCCTTTAAGTACCACGGATAATACTCTATCCCCTGTTTCGCCCCCTTGATCAGCAGCGTACAGATTGCCTGCAGGATATCCAAATCCTGCTTTTTCTCCCAGGAACGTTTTAATATCTCAAACAAAACCGGATCGTAATACTTTTCCCGGTTGATCAGATAAACGGCCTGCCCGGTCAGTTCGTCGCTCAAATAGCGGTTCTTCGCCCCGTATAGCAGAATGCGTTTCGCCGGCGAATCCAGCTTCCCCAAAAAAGCAGGATTGGCATTGAGCAATAGCAATGCCTCCAAATACAACACCGGACTGGTACAAGATCGGAAGAGCACACGTCTGAACTCCAGTCACACAACAGCATCT
>CARDPF010000418.1 GCA_948960675.1 uncultured Eisenbergiella sp. | reverse complement strand
TATCGCGCTGCGGCGAAGTGGAAATTATCGCTGGCGCGCCCCGCCGCAGGCGGAGAATTTCGCAAAGCGAAATTCTTTTTTAAACGATTTTTCTATGAATGTTAATGATGTTGGGGTCAAAAGCTATTTTGCCCCTATGATACCACGGATTGCTCCGCGCGGTTTGCTTGCGCAATCCGAAAACACCCCAAACCCGCTATACATGTTCATAAGTGCATAAAAATAAAAGGAAAATCCAAATTTTTTATAATTGTGCCATAGGGGCGTGCTCTTTATGATGGAGGGGAAGGGAGGAAATACTTATGGCAAAACTGGTGATTAATACCTGGGAAAAGAAATCCAAAATCAGTAAAGAGATTTACGGGCAGTTCTCCGAGCACATTGGGCGCGGTATCTACGAAGGCATTTTTGTAAAAGAAGATTCCCCAATTCCAAATGTGAACGGCATGCGCTGTGACGTGGTGGGCGCGCTGCAAAAAATCAAGGTTCCCGTGCTGCGCTGGCCGGGGGGCTGCTTTGCGGATTATTACCATTGGAGGGACGGTGTGGGCCCGAGGGAAAAGCGTAAAAAAATCGTGAATGCCAACTGGGGCGGCACGGTGGAGGACAATTCCTTTGGAACCCATGAATTTATGGAGTTGTGCAGGCAGATCGGATGTGAACCCTATATCTGCGGCAATGTGGGCTCCGGCACGGTGGAAGAGATGAGCGACTGGGTGGAATACCTGACCTTTGACGGAGAGTCCCCGATGGCAAAGCTGCGGGCAGAAAACGGACACCCTGCGCCGTGGAAGGTCCGGTACTGGGGAGTGGGAAATGAAAATTGGGGCTGCGGCGGCAACATGACCCCCGTGCAGTACGGACAGGAATATAGGCGTTACCGCACATTTTGCCGCAATTACGGACAAAACCGGCTCTTTTGTATTGCGGGGGGCGCGGATGTGGCGGACTATCAGTGG
Organism: uncultured Eisenbergiella sp.; assembly: GCA_948960675.1. GTDB lineage: Bacteria > Bacillota > Clostridia > Lachnospirales > Lachnospiraceae > Gallintestinimicrobium. The sequence goes on along the minus strand of CARDPF010000418.1, from coordinate 1,306 downwards.
ACAAGGGGGGTCATGGAAACGGCGGCGTATGCGAAAAGCAGGCCCAATATGGATGCCCTTTCCCTGCATTACTACACCCAGCCCAACACATGGGAACACAAAAAGAGGGCCACGGAATTTGAACTGCCGGATTATTACAGGGGGTTTGCGCGGGCATTCCGGATGGAAGAACTGATCGTCCGGCATTGCGAAATCATGAGTCAATATGACCCGGAGCACAAAATCGGTTTGGCTGTGGATGAGTGGGGAGCCTGGTACGAGGTGGAGAGGGGAACCAATCCGGCCTTTTTGTATCAACAGGGAACCATGAGGGACGCATTGCTGGCGGCGGTGCAGTTGGACATTTTCAACCGGCATTCGGACAGGGTGGTAATGGCGAACCTGGCGCAGATGGTGAATGTGATTCACTCGCTGATTTTGACGGAGGGCAGCCAGATGGTGCTGACGCCTACCTATCATGTTTTCGAGTTGTACCGGGAGCATCAGGATGCGCAGCTTTTGGGAAGCTGGATAGAGGCGGGAGAGATCGGCGATGGGGAGAGCCGCATTCCGGGCCTGTCCCATACGGTTTCGGAAAAGGACGGACAATACACGCTGACGGTGAGCAACCTTTCCCCGGTAGAAAGTGTGGAACTGGACTGCTATTTGCTGGGGGCAGCCCCGGAAACGTATCAGGGAAGGATTTTGCAGGCCGATATGGTAGGGCACAATACGTTTGAGAACCCGGATCAGGTGAGGATACATGCATTTGACGGCATCGGGAAAACTGCTTCCGGTATGAAATTTTGTCTTCCACCCTGCTCGGTAGTCCAAATCCGGTTTTCCCAAACCGCCGCTTTCATTCCTGTGGGCAATGTGCCAGACGGATGCAAAGCATAAAAATAGAAAAGAAATCAAAAAATCCTAAAATTGTGGTTTGTGGGGCGGGATGCTACTATAAAAGCACAGGAAAAACTGATATGACACAAAAAAGGAGGATCTGTATGAAAAAGAAAGTTGTGTCCATGCTGCTTGTGGCAGCCATGGCGTTTGGTGCAATCGGATGCGGGCAGGATGCGCAGCAAAATGCTTCCCCGGCGTCCGGGGGGCAGGCCGGGACTTTGGCAGACAAGGAAGCCGAAAGCAGCGGCGCAGAAGATGCGGACAGTCAGGACATGGACGCGCAAAAGGACGATGCCAAGACTGCCGCAAAATGGGATACGCCCTATGAAGAGACGGTGACGGTCACGGTGGGCGGCCTTGGCAATCCGCAGGCGATGAACCTTCCGGAGGGCGATACGCTGGAGGATAACGAATATACGCGCCT
>CARDPF010000417.1 GCA_948960675.1 uncultured Eisenbergiella sp. | reverse complement strand
GGAAGGTAATCCAGGATGCGCTTGTGGGTGCTGGGATATTAAAAAATGATGGGTGGAAACATGTTGTTGGATTTTCAGACAGATTTGAAGTGGATGCGGACGATCCGCATATAGAAGTATTGATAAGAGAGGTATAACCGTGAATTATATAGCCGAAATAAAAGCATTCTACGATAGGCTCGAACTAAATCCGCTACCCTCACCGGCCATCGCCTTATGGCATGCGCTTATGTCCATAGCGAATAAAACCGGTTGGCAGCAAGAGTTTACGGCAGCCGTATCAATCCTGGTGCTGAAATCGGGATTGAATGCACAGGCGATCAAGCGTGCGAGGAACCGCCTTGAACAGGACGGTTTTATCACCTGGCGCTCACGGGGAGGGAACCAGTCTGCAATATACCAGATCAACAGCCTTGTGGTACAAAACAGCATCAAAAATGTACCACAGAGTGAACCACAAAGTGAACCACAAAGCGTACCACAGTCCGTACCACAGAGTGAACCACAAAGTGTACCTATTAATAAACATAAACATAAACGAAACGAAACAGAAACAAAAAAAGATATACCCCCTGTATCCCCCGTCCTGCGGTTTGAGGATTTCCTGTTAGCGTATCCGAGTAAGCAGCGGAGGTATTTGGCGGAGGCGGCATACTGCAGCCTGGTGGCTTCTGGGGCCGTCACGGAGGACGAGCTTGTCCTGGCTGCGGAAAACTATGCGGCATACATAAAGGATTCAGGCAGCAATAAAATTTATCTGCCTAATAATTTTCTGGAAAAATGCGTGTTTAAGGATTACCTTGGGACAGGGCAGCAGGGGATGCCGGTAAAAACAGGGTCTGACCAGGGACCCGGGTGTGGGGAGGAACTGGTTGGTGATGACTGGATGGACTGTGAAACACCATGGGGGAGGTAGCGATGTATGAATTTAAAGCGGACGATGCGTATTCTTTTGCCAGGCACGTCCATGCGCAGGCGAAAGAACATAACGGGGAACTGGTCTTTAAACTGTGCCCGTATTGCAACCCAAAACCTACAAGGGATAACCTGAAATCATTCTCCATCAACCTCACAAGCGGGAAGTTCAAGTGCCTGAGGTCTACCTGCGGAGTGAGTGGGAATATGATAACGCTTTCCAGGGATTTTGACTTTTCCCTTGGAAGTGCGGCGGATGAATATTACCGCCCAAGGCGGCAGTACCGGAGGCTGAGGACACCGGAAAAGCCGATTGAGCCAAAACCTGAGGCAATGGCATACCTTGCTGGCCGGGGGATATCTGACAGGGTAATAAAAAAATATCAGGTCACGGTACAGACTGGACACCCAAATATCCTTGTCTTCCCATTCTTGGATCCGGCTGGGAGGATGGAATTTATCAAATACCGGAAAATCGATTATGACAGGGAGAAGGATAAAAATAAAGAGTGGTGTGAATCAGGATGCAGGCCGATCCTGTTTGGGATGGCGCAGTGTAATGGTAAGTTTGACCGGATGGTCATCACAGAGGGGCAGATAGACAGCCTTTCCGTGGCAGCAGCAGGGATTGAAAATGCTGTCTCAGTTCCAAACGGGGCAAAAGGTTTTACATGGGTCCCGTATTGCTGGGACTGGATAAATAAATTCCATGAAATCATAGTTTTTGGGGATTATGAGAAGGGCAGGATCACGCTGCTTGATGAGTTATCTTCCAGGCTGAAATGTAAAGTGAAGCACGTCCGGGAAGAGGATTACAAGGGCTGCAAAGACGCCAATGAAATCCTGCAAAAATACGGGGCCATGCAGGTTAGGACGTGTGTGGAAAATGCAGAGGCTGTCCCGGTAGGTGGCGTGGTCGACCTGTCAGACGTGGAAGACATTGACATTTTTAAACTGCCCAAACTACAGACGGGGATAAAGCAGCTTGACCGGCTATTATATGGGGGCCTGCCATTTGGGGGCGCGGTATTGGTATCGGGAAAAGCCGGGGAAGGGAAATCTACGCTTGCAAGCCAGATTTTAGTGAACGCGGTTTACCAGGGGCATAAATGTTTTGCATACAGCGGGGAGCTCCCAAATTACCTTTTCAGGGCATGGATTGATTTCCAGATTGCCGGCGGGAACCATATAACCGAATATCAGAACAAATGGGGGGACAGGAACTATAAGGTATCAGGCACAAACAGGAAACTAATTGCGGACTGGTACAGGGGGAAATGCTTTTTGTATGATAACCGGGTTGTGGATGGGGACGAAAAAGAAAGCCTCCTGGAAATCACGGAGAATGTAATCA
>CARDPF010000416.1 GCA_948960675.1 uncultured Eisenbergiella sp. | reverse complement strand
ACGGCGGTGGCCGGGGCGGCCCTGCTTGTGCCCGTGCTGTGTGAGGAGGGGATCCACAGGCCTGACCGGGAGGAGGGAACAATCCGGAAAGGGATACGTGGGGTCAAAAAAAGCGCAGTGGCCAGCTTTGGCATTTCGCTTTTTATGCTTCCGGTTTTATTGTCGTGCTTTTATAAGTGGAATCCGTGGTCGGTTTTGGCCAACCTGATTGTGCTTCCACTGCTTGGCGTCCTGCTTTTGTGGTTGTTTGTTTTGGCGGCGGTCGGGCCATTGCTGGAAATGCCCTTTGGCGCAGCGGCAGCCGCCGGGGGTCTGCGCCTGCTGGCGCTTCCGGCGCAGGGAATCTTTTTGGTGTACAGGGTGATTTGCCAGGTGACGCTGCGCCTGCCGGGGAGCGGCCTGCGTACAGGACTTCCCCAAACGTGGCAGTTGCTTTTGTTTGCGGCAGGGGTGACGGCTTTATTGTTATGGGGCAAAAAGCTGCCGCCTGCCCCGCGGATGGCCTGCGCCGTTTTGCTGGCGGCTGTTTTTATGGTACGGCTGCCGGGGAAACTGACCGTTACCATGTTGGATGTGGGACAGGGGGAATGCGTCTGTGTGGAAACCCCAAAGCATCATGTCTATCTGCTGGATGCCGGGAGCAGTTCCCATAAAAATGTGGGACAATACCAGATTGTCCCGTTTTTGGAATACAGCGGTGTGCGCCGGGTGGAAGGAATTTTTGTGTCACACTGGGATGCGGATCACGTAAATGCGCTGGGGCAGCTCTTGGAATGGGCAAAAAAAGAGCGGATTGGGATAGGCGCACTTTTCCTGCCGGATACCGAATGGGAGGATGAGGGCCTTAAGCAGCTTTTATTTCTGGCGCAGGACTATGGGGTGGAGGTTGCGCGTATCCGGGCGGGACAGACGATGCGGGACGGGGACGCGGTTTTTTCATGCCTGCATCCCTATGTAGGGGGAAGCTATGGGGACAGAAACGGTATTTCTGCCGTGATCAAATTGGAGTATGGTTCTTTTGGCGCACTTTTTACGGGGGATTTGGAGGAAGAGGGGGAAAACTGGCTGCTGGAAACCTATGGGAAAGAAATTTTGGACTGCAGCCTTCTGGATGCGGGACATCATGGGGCGGCAAACGCTACCACGGAGGAGTTTTTGGAAACGGTGAATCCGCAAGCTGTATTGATTTCCTGCGGCAGAAACAATTCCTACGGGCATCCGGACCAAAAGACGCTTTCCCGTATTACAAAATCCGGAGCAGCGTATTATGTGACCGCGAGGGACGGCGCAGTCACGGTGCGGGTGGGAAAGAAAGGCATGACGGTTATGGTCTTTGCTTCCTGACGCGACGGTGTAGGATGCCATGTGCAAAGGACATCCGTATCTGGCCCTCGCGGCAATGAATGGAGGAGATACATGTATGAAAAACATATTTGAGCAGGTGGAAAAAAATATAGACGGTCTTGTGGAAAACGGTGTGGATTGGGCCGTGTGTGCTTCCCGGGAACAGCTTTGCGCCGCTAGGGCGGGAAAGCTGGAACTATCCTTTTTTTACAGGAGGGTGCCGGAGGAATGGCTGGGGGAGATCAAAGGGAAGAAGGTGCTTTGCCTGGCGGGGGCAGGCGGTCTGCAGGCGCCGCTGCTTGCCTGTGCCGGGGCTAAAGTCACGGTGCTTGACCTTTCCGGTAAAATGCTCGATAAGGACCGGAAAATCGCAAAGTCCGAGAATTTGCCGATGGAAATCATAAAAGGGAACATGTGCGATTTGTTCATGTTTTGCGGCGAAAGCTTTGATTATATTATCAATCCCCCTTCCCTCATGTATGTTCCACGGCTGTGCGCCGTGTTTGGGGAATGTTACCGCGTGCTTCGCAGGGGCGGCGTTTTTATTATGATGGCGCCAAATCCAATCAATTATGTTTGTGATTTTGTGGAGGAGGAAAGCGGCGGATATTACAGGGCCGTACATAAAATGCCTTTTTATTCCGGGGATCATGGGGAGGGGAACTGGATTGAGTATGGACACACAATGGAGGAATATTTGGGCGGACTGATCGCATGCGGCTTTGTAATCAACGGCTATATGGAATGCCAGATGGAGGACATTACGGAGTTGTATTTTATGACGAGGGCAATCAAGAACGGATGATCGTGACAGTTCGGACAGTAGTGTCGCGCAGTGAAGCCATAGGCTTTGGGAGGCGTGCCGACGGGCGGGGAAGGCGGAGCCTTATGCAGGCCGGACACCCCTGCCGGGCGGACGGTTCCTTACGCATGCATACATGCAA
>CARDPF010000415.1 GCA_948960675.1 uncultured Eisenbergiella sp. | reverse complement strand
CTTCCGATCTTACTTGTCATGGCCGTAACCGGACGGGTAACGCAATGGCTCATTTACAGACAAAAAAATAAGGAGGCCGACAAAATTGAAAACCTTCCTCGTTGATTCCGCTTTTTTTGGGGCGATACTCAGCCTCGCCGCTTACGAAGGGGGGCTGCTTCTCAAAAAGAAATTCCGGCTGGCTCTCCTAAATCCCCTGCTATTGGCCACTGTCTGCGTCATTGCCGTCCTGGCAACCCTGCAGGTGGAATACAGGCATTATTACGAAAGCGCAAAATACATCAGTTATCTGCTGACACCGGCCACCGTATGCCTGGCAGTCCCGCTCTACCAGCAGGTGGCGCTGCTTAAAAAAAATGCGAAAGCCGTGGCAGGGGGCATCACCGCCGGGGTGGTCTCCAGCCTTTTGGGGGTTTTTGCGCTGGCAAAGCTGTTTTCCCTCAACCATGAGCAGTATGTGACCCTCCTTCCCAAATCCATTACCACCGCCATCGGCATGGGTATTTCGGAAGAACTGGGCGGTATCCCTTCCATCACCGTGGCCGTCATCATCCTCACGGGAATCCTCGGAAATGTACTGGCGGAGTTGGTCTGTAAGCTGTTTGGCATCCGGGAGCCCCTGGCAAAGGGTCTGGCGATTGGCACTGCCTCCCACGCAATCGGCACGGCCAAAGCCATGGAAATCGGGGAAGTGGAGGGCGCCATGAGCAGCCTCGCCATAGCGGTTGCAGGACTCTTGACCGTTTTCGGGGCTTCCCTGTTTTCCGGTTTTCTGTAAAGGAGAGGATGAAAATGGAGCAGCTTTGCAAAACTACAGATGCCAAACAACAAGCCCCAAAAGCTTATTTTTTGGTAATGGAACATATCGAAACCCTGATACAAGGCGGAAACCTCACCTTCGGCGCAAAGCTGCCGTCCGAGCGGCAGCTGATGGCAACCCTCGGCCTTAGCCGCAATTCCGTCCGGGAAGCCCTGCGGAGTTTGGAAAACCTGGGCATTCTGGAAAGCAGGCACGGACAGGGCAGTTTTCTCGTAAACCACATGGAGGAAAGCCTTGGCAGCATGTTTTCCCTGTTGCTTTCCTTACACGCATGCAGTTACCAGGAAATCAGCCAGCTTCGCAGGAGCATTGAAATCGGCGCATACCTTTTGGCAGTCAAAAGACCGCAGGACATGAACCTGCGGCCCCTCTTTGACATTCTCTCGCAGATGGAAACCTGTTCCGAAAAGGAACGGGCGAAATGGGACAAAAATTTCCACGATACCTTAATCGCCCTCTCCCAAAACCGGCTGATGCAATTGCTCAACCAGACCCTGTCGCCCCTTTTTGAAAGCAGCATCCAACAGATGACCTCCCGCATAGCGCTCCCCCAATGGCAGACCCTTGTGTCCTATCACCGGGAAACCGTTTGCTGCCTGTCAAAACGCAGCGAACCGGAGGGCATTGCCGCCATCACGCGGCACTATGACTACATCGACGGGTATTTTTGCCGCCTGCAGCAGCCGGATTCCCAACAGCCTCACCCCTCAATCGGAATGTAGTGACTCTTTTCTTCCACCGCTTTCGTTTCTTCTTTGGGGATTTGGAAACTCAAAATGCCGTTTTCATATTTGGGATGGATATCCTCCTGTGTCACATGCTCTCCCACATAAAAGCTGCGGCTCATGCTTCCGGCATAACGTTCCCGCCTGACATAACTGCCGTCCTCTTTCTTCTCGTCCTTGTCCAGCCCCTTCGCCGCACTTACGGTCAAATAGCCGTTCTGCAGCTGCATCCGGATCTCGTCCTTCTGGAAACCGGGCAGGTCAATATCCACCTCATACCCTGCCCCTTTCTCCTTCACATCCGTTTTCATGAGATTGTGGGCATGCTTCCCGTACAAAACCCGGTCGATATCCGGAAACGCAAAATCCTCCATAAAATTGTCAAATAAGCTATCTCTGAAAATACTGGGCATCATCATAAGTCCTGTCTCCTTTCTACAAGCCACAATGTTTTGGCCATCCTAAAATTCCATGTTCCTGAACCAAGAGTTTACTGTTTCTCTTGTTCTAGATGTAATATAACACGCACTCTCCTGTTTGTCAAGAGAAATTTTTATTTTTCCTGCCATTGTCCGGTTCCGCGGTAACAGTTCAGACAGCAATGTCATTTCGTTTAGCCATGGGCGCAGGCGTGGCAGCGGCAGGATGGCCCCCTTACAGTGCGGGCCGTTCCTTACGCATGGTGGCATGCAAACGGTGGAATTTCCCAAAACGCCGTTTTGGTCCAGCCGGAAAACGCGGACTGTTTGAGCGCAGCGAGTTTTACGCGTTTTCCG
>CARDPF010000414.1 GCA_948960675.1 uncultured Eisenbergiella sp. | reverse complement strand
AGGGAGGTGGTCATGCTGGCTTCCAGCACGGATTTTGTAACATGGAAGAAGGACGAAAACTTCCGGCTGTCTGCCCCGGACAGTTTTGAACCCCATGATTTTAGGGATCCGTTTGTGTTTTACAATGAAGAGACAGGCGCATACAATATGCTTCTTGCGGCAAGACTCAATTATGGGCCCAGCAGGAGGCGGGGCTGTACGGCGGTGGCGGTGAGCAGCGATTTGAAAAACTGGACGGTAAAGGAAAGGCCGTTTTACAGTCCCAGATTGTATTACACCCATGAATGCCCGGATCTTTTCCGGATGGGGGAATGGTGGTATTTGGTTTTCAGTGAATTTACGGATAAGTGTGAGACGCACTACAGGATGTCCCAATCGTTGGAAGGGCCGTGGCTTACGCCGGAGTATGATACGTTCGACAACCGGAATTTTTATGCGGCCAAAACAGTTTTTGACGGGACGGACCGGTATGTGATCGGCTGGAACCCCACCCATGTGGGAAACCGGGATTTTGGGGATACGCAGTGGGGCGGGAACATCGTGGCCCATAAGATTGTGCAGGCATCGGACGGACAATTGTATGTGACGATTCCGGACGCCGTAAGGGAAGCGTACCGTGTACCGGTAGCATGGAAGGAAGGGTATACGATCGGAAATGTCCTAAAGGGCAGGGATGGCTGGAGCATCGGCAGAAAGGACGGGTTTAGCAGCCTGGACTTGGGGGAACTCCGGGAAAACTGCCGCCTATCCTTTTTTGTGACATGCAAAGAGGGATGTAAAACCTTCAGCCTGTTTTTGAACAGCGACAAGGACAATGAGGCCGCCTATTATGTGGAACTGGATTTGGGGATGGGGCGGCTGACTTTTGACCGCTGGCCCAGAAAGCGGGGGGATTATCCGTTTATGCCGGAGACGGAACGTAAGGTTTGCGCCCTCTGGGGACAAAAATACCGGATGGATGTGATCCGGGAGGGTTCTGTGCTGGAGGTATATTTTGACGGGAAATATGCCATGAGCGCCAGAATGGAAGAGTTTTTGGAAGGAACCTTTGGATTTGCATCCTCTTTTGGGGAGGTTTTGGTTGCTGACCTGGAATATCTTTCTTTGGACAGGTAAGGGAAAGGAGGGGAGGGTATGAAAGAAAAGATGGCAAAGGTTTTTCGGCGCAATTGGAGGCTGTATGTGCTGATGCTTCCGGCCCTGCTTTGGCTGGCGGTTTTTGCCTATATGCCGATGTATGGGATTTTGATTGCCTTCAAGGAATATAAAGGGAAACTGGGGATCCTGGGAAGTCCCTGGGCGGATCCGATCCTGAAACATTTCTTGGCTTTCTTTCGGACAAGCGTCGCTGCACAGGTGATTGCCAATACGGTTATCTTAAGCCTGCTGACGATTTTGATTTCCTTCCCCGTACCGATTCTTTTTGCCCTGCTGCTCAACCAGGTCCGGCATAACGGGAGAAGGAAACTTGTGCAGACCGTTTCCTACGCCCCTTATTTTGTGTCCAATGTGGTGGTGGTGAGTATCGTAAGCGTGATTTGCGCGCCCAGCGGATTTGTCAACACCATAATAAAGTTTTTAAACGGGGGTACGGCCCTGTACCTGACTTCCTCGGCGGAATATTTTAGGACTTTGTATATTGTGTCCAACATATGGCAGACGATGGGATTTTCTGCAATCGTTTACATCGCAGCGTTGACGGGAATCAGCCAGGATTACTACGAGGCGGCGATCATGGATGGGGCGTCAAAACTGAAAAGAATTCTGTATATTGACATTCCGCTAATTGCACCGACCATCATTGTGATGTTTATTTTGTCCATCGGGAATATCATGTCCATCGGTTATGAGAAGGTATATCTGATGCAGAGCGGGACAAACACTGCCGTCAGCGAGATCATTTCCACCTATGTTTACAAGGTGGGGCTGCAAAATGCACAGTTTTCCTTTGCGACGGCGGTGGGGCTGTTTAACGCGGCAGTGAATTTCGGGATCCTGCTGGCAGTGAACGCCATATCCAAAAAAACGGCGGATATCAGTATCTTTTAGGATTGCGCAAGGGAGGGATTTTCATGAAACACAAACGCATTGCCCGGCTTTCCAAAAAGAAAGCGGGACAGGGGAAAAAGCATGTGAAACAGGCATGGGGGGACCGCGTTTTTGATTGGGTTAACGCTGCCGTCATGACCGTGGTCTGTGTGGCGATTGCGTATCCTTTGTATTATGTGCTGGTAGCCTCCTTTACGGATCCTACGGTGGTGAATTCGGGAAAAATTCTTTTGTATCCGGAGAAGCCGTTTTTGGGGGGATACCAAAAAATTTTTGAATACCGTCCCATCTGGACCGGTTATGCCAATACGGTGCTTTACACATTGGGGGGCACGCTGGCAGCGCTGGTGGCGA
>CARDPF010000413.1 GCA_948960675.1 uncultured Eisenbergiella sp. | reverse complement strand
GCCTTTCGACACAGGAACCTAAATCCTGCACGTCTGCCAATTCCGTCATTTCCGCAAATGCCCTTCCGCAGGCTGCACACTCCCTGTAAAAAGCCGCCGCCCGGCAGCTTAAACGGCTTTGAACTGCCACAACTTCCTATGGCGTAAAAAGGATGCCAAACCGCTTACCTGACGCCCGCCCTAAGAGTATGCCTGCATACATTTTCAGGCACACTCTAGTATAGGCATGTTTTGCTGGTTCTGTCAAGCAGTTTCCTCGCCGATATGGACGATCACTTTCCCGTTGATCAGAACCGTAAACAACAGGCTCAGCGCAAAGGAAACAATCTCCGCAACCGGAAATGCCAGCCAAACCAGATTCAGGTTCCCCGTCTGCGCCAAAAGCCACGCCACAGGCAGCAGCACAATCATCTGCCGGGTCAGGGACACCAGCATGCTGTAAACGCCGTTTCCAAGCGCCTGAAACAAGCTGCTGGAAACAATCCCGAATGCCGCAAAGAGAAATCCCAAACTGATGGTGCGCAGCGCCACCACGCCAATGGAAAGCATATGGTCGGATGCGTTAAACAGTCCCAGCAAAAACTGCGGCGCAAGCTGGAACACCAAAAGCCCGACTGCCATGATCCCGAGCGCATAGCACACGGCAAGCTGCACGGTGCGGATCACACGCTTCTTCTTACCGGCGCCAAAGTTATAAGCAATGATCGGCACCATGCCGTTATTTAACCCAAATACCGGCATGAACACAAAACTTTGTACCTTGAAATAGACACCAAACACAGCCGTCGCCGTGGAAGTAAAACCGATCAAAATCCGGTTCATCCCATAAGTCATGACAGAGCCGATGGCCTGCATGATAATGGACGGAATCCCCACTGCATAAATCTTTGCGATAATGGACAGTTCCGGTTTCAAATACCGGAGGCGCAGGTGCACTTCCTTATTATATCTGATATTGAAAAACAATGCCATCGCACTGGCCACACACTGCCCGAAAATGGTCGCCACGGCAGCCCCCGCCACGGAAAGCTTGGGAAACCCAAAAAGCCCGAAGATCAAAATGGGGTCAAAAATAATGTTGATCACCGCCCCAACCGTCTGTGTCACCATGGTAAACACCGTTTTCCCCGTGGACTGCAAAAGCTTCTCCAGCATCATCTGCAAAAGCATGCCGATGGAAAATACGCACACGATGCGAAGATACGTCACCCCGTACTCCACAATCCTCTCGTCCGTCGTCTGGCTCAGGTAAAAAGGCCGTGCCGCAAATATTCCTACCAGCAAAAACACGATATAGGTAGCCAAAGCCAGGAAAATACCGCCCATTGCAGACTTGTCCACCGTCTCCCCATCCTTTTCCCCCAGCGATCTGGACAAAAGCGCATTGACGCCCACGCCTGTCCCCACGCCAAAGGCAATCAGCAAAGACTGAATCGGAAATGCCAGGGAAACCGCTGTCAGCGCATCTTCATTGATATAGGAAACAAAAATACTGTCCACAATATTGTAAAGCGCCTGCACCAGCATCGACACCATCATGGGCAGCGACATGGACAAAAGCAGCTTGTTTTCCGGCATAACGCCCATTTTGTTCTCTTTCTCTTCCTTCACAAAACCAACTCCCTTCCTTTGTTAACTAGTTAATAATCTTCCGTCTTGTTTATTATAGCGGAATTTCATTTTCTATGCAAGCATTTTTATTCCCGCGGGCAATGAGGAAAATAGCCATGCTTGCATGGATATTTGACGAATGCCGCGAGGGTCAAATACCCCGTTGCTTGCAGCGGGGTATTTGATTACGGGGCACGGAAGCCGATTTTTTGATCCCGGTAAAATGAAACGGCAGCCTTCCTTTCCAGAAAAGCTGCCGACCGACAGATTTTAGTACACGCTACGGCATCAATTCCTCAATGCCCCTCTCCTTATTGTTTTTTACCATAATCCACAGATAATTATTGTCATCCGCCACATTCTGGCAGACCGGAATCTCCTTTTTGTTGGTGGCAGCCCCGTACGGGCTCCAGATTCCCTCCTCCGCTAAGCCGTTCCATTCCTCCTGTTCCCCGTTCCATCCAAGGGTTGTCATATACATCTCCCCACTGTAGAGTCCATCCCGGAATGTACCGATCACATTCTGGAGATAGCGGTCCTTTTTGGCGGCCTGCCCCATATCCAGGTCATAATGTTCCTGTCCCTCGCCGTTTGGCATATCATTGGCCCAGTCCCCCATATACATGTGCATGGTATAGGCCCTGTCTGAGGTGACGTCATCATCATAGTATACATAATATTTGATCCATCTTCCGCTACCCTCCCGCTTGCCGTTCACCCACTCTCCGTAGTAGTAGGCATTATCCGAGATCGGAAGAGCGTCGTGTAGGGAAAGAGTGTAGATCTCGGTGGTCG
>CARDPF010000412.1 GCA_948960675.1 uncultured Eisenbergiella sp. | reverse complement strand
CGTTGGCACGCCCCCCCAAAACCCGTGGCTTAACTAAGTGACATTGATTCACGGGCAATGTAACCGTGCATGCTATTATTTTTACTTTAGTACTTGACAATGCATAGTACTGTGGGTATGATAATAGCAGGAAGGAGAGCGGGAATGAATGCACAGTTTAAGAAAGGTGTATTGGAATTGATTGTGCTGGAGTCGGTCCGGGGCAGGGATATGTACGGTTACGAACTTGTGGAGGAGGTTTCCAAGGTGGTGGACGTGAACGAAGGTACGATTTATCCGCTGCTCAAGAGAATGACCAATGAGCACTATTTTGAAACCTACCTTAGGGAATCCACGGAAGGGCCTCCGCGCAAATATTACCATATCACAGCGGCAGGTATTCTCTACCGGGATACACTGGAGGAGGAATGGAATGCGTTTTCACGCAGGGTGGGCGAATTTTTGGAGGAACAGAAAAGGGGAGCAGGTTGAAAAACCATATGCGACAGTTTTTCAACCGTGAATTTACGCCCGCTAAAGCGGGCAGAAAGGTTAAAATGAACAAGGCAGAGTTTATTGAAGCATTGGACAATCGGATTGCGGTGTTGACGGAGGAAGAGAGACAGGACATTCTGGACGAATATGAGCAGCATATTGACATGAAGACGATGCGGGGAATGACCGAGGAAGCGGCGATTGCGGATTTTGGTAAAATAGAGGAATTGGCGGCGGATATTTTGGAGGCTTACCATGTGCGGATTGATTACGCACCGGCAGACCAAAGGAGGCGGATGCGTCACCGGGCCGATAAGGAGCAGTATGCAAAGACGAATGTGGCTGCGGCCGGCACGGACAGGGGAGAAGCCGAAGGCGCATCCCGAAGCCGGATGGAGGAAGGTGCTAGCGTGTTCGGACATATTTATGAAGAAATTTGGGGCAAAACCAAATCTTTCTGTACAAAAATATACGGTTATGTCAGGCGGGCGGCACATGCGTCCGGACAAGGGCTGCATAAAGCAAAGGAGTGTATTTGGGCAGGAATGGCAGGGTTCATACATGTTTGCACAAGCCCTTTTCGGGGAAATGGGGAGAAAGTACCGGAGGGGGCATGTGGGCAATGGCTTCCCGGTGATGAAGACACAGAGGGGACAGAAAAGATGAAAAAAAAGGAACGGTTTTTTCCGGGAAGAATATTGGGAAAGATTTTTGGGGCATGTGTGGATGCCATCCGTTTCTGCGCGAAGTGGACCTGGAATTTATTTTGGGGCGGCTTAGGGATTTTGTTTGGGGCGGCAAGCTGTTTTGTCATTTTTATGATGGGAATGCTGGCAGTCCTGTTGGCGCTTGGATATCCGCTGCTTGGCGTGTCCATTGGCTGGCTGGGGCTTGTGCTCTGTGTGGTTTCCGTGACAGTTTGGTGCTTTTCCCTGATGATTACCAAACGAAAAGAAAGGGTAAAATGTGGCAGGCGGTATGATAAAAGAGCAGGCTTGCGCAGCCATACACGGGACAGGGAGAGGGGATTTGTCTGCCGGGAAAAGGAGGCTAACATTACCGGTGCGGCTGGCATGGGGAAGGCGCTGCCGGAAGATGTAGAAGAGACACAGGCTGTCCTGCAAAAAGAAGGGGAAGGAACTTTTATGCAAAGGGAAACGGGGGAAGGAGAAATCCTGCTAACCGAAATTGAAAAAGAAAAGGAGGAACGGTTTGATGCGTAAGCTGCACATTGTGCTGTTGATTATGTTTGCCGCCGGGGTACTGTTGGGGGGAATCGGAACAGGGATTGCTTTGGGGGAGTACTCCGAATTTGCATATGTGGGAGAGGTTTTGCTGGGGGAGGAGGATCTGGTGACAAAGGATTTTGATTATACCTTTACCCCGGAGGAAGATACGCGGGTTCTGCTCTGTCATTTTGGCTGGGGGGATCCGAAGAAAAATTCCCTGCTGGTGGAGGATGCCTCCATACCGGCCGGTGTGATCCGGTACCGGGTCACTTATAATGCGGAATTGCTGCGGATGGAATTGCTATCCTGGGATGCGGAGCCGGAGGAAGAACTCGAACAAGAGATTTGGGGGGAAGGGGAAAAAGCGGAGGAGACTTTGACACAGACGGAACCGGAAACAGTGGCGCAAGAAGGGGAAATCACCAAAACAGAGGGGGAAGAGGAGAAAAAAAGCCGAAAGCTCACTTACTTGGAACTGCGGCCACACTATTTTGGCAATGACATGGATCTGGTACTGAAAAATAAAGACCGTATGATGGAGGCAGTCAAACAAAGAAAATTTGCCGATTACCAGATCGCAAATGTGGAACAGGTGGAAATTTTGGTCAATCCACAAACCGTGCCGTATTTGAAAGACGAGTCCCGTTAAAAAAAAAGAGGGTGTCGCAAAATCATCGATTAAGATGATTGAGCGATGCCCTCGCTC
>CARDPF010000411.1 GCA_948960675.1 uncultured Eisenbergiella sp. | reverse complement strand
GACTGGGGAGCGATGGAGAGTCCCCTGATTCCCATGGAGGATTTGATTATTTACGAGCTGCATGTGCGGGGCTTTACGATGCACGGCTCCTCCGCCGTCCTGCATCCGGGAACGTTTGACGGGTTGATGGAGAAGCTCCCGTACCTGTTGGAACTGGGCGTCAACGTGGTGGAACTGATGCCGATTTTTGAGTTTGACGAGATGCAGGATTACCGGCAGGTGGACGGGGTAGAGCTTTATAATTACTGGGGCTATAATACGGTGGGTTTTTTTGCGCCCAACACCAGCTATACGGCCAGTACGGAATATAACCGGGAGGGAAACGAGTTAAAGGAATTGATCCAGATTTTTAACCGCTATGGCATTGAGGTGTACCTCGACGTGGTGTTTAACCACACGGCGGAGGGGAATGAGGACGGGCCGTTTTTCTCTTTCAAGGGATTTGACAATAATATCTATTACATGCTGACGCCGGACGGAAAATATTACAATTTCAGCGGCTGTGGCAATTCCTTAAACTGCAACCACCCCATTGTGCAGCAGATGATTTTGGATTGCCTGCGCTATTGGGTGACGACATACCGGGTGGACGGATTTCGGTTCGACCTTGCCTCCATCATGGGGCGCAATGAGGACGGCGCGCCGATGAATAAGCCGCCGCTTTTGCAGGCGCTGGCCTTCGATCCCATTTTGGGGGATGTGAAGCTGATCGCGGAGGCATGGGACGCGGGAGGGCTGTATCAGGTGGGAACTTTCCCGGCGTGGAACCGCTGGGCGGAGTGGAACGGAAAATACAGGGACGATATGCGCCGTTACATCAAGGGGGATGGCGGCATGGCCCAGGCGGCTGCGCTGCGCATAGCGGGTTCCCGGGACATTTATGAGGTGAACCACCGGGAGAATGCCTCGGTCAACTTTTTTACCTGCCACGACGGCTTTACCCTTTATGATTTATTTTCTTATAATGAAAAGCATAACGAGAAAAACGGGTGGAATAATACGGACGGGAGCAATGATAATAACAGCTGGAACTGTGGGGTGGAGGGGGATACAAACGATCCGGACATTCTTGCCCTGCGTCACAGGATGATGCGCAACGCCTTTGCGCTTTTGATGTGCAGCCGGGGCATTCCCATGTTTTTGGCGGGGGATGAGTTTTGTAATACCCAATACGGTAACAACAATGCCTACTGTCAGGATAATATCATTTCCTGGCTGGATTGGGACAATCTGGAAAAAAACCGCGATATGTTCCGGTTTTTCCAATACATGATCCGGTTCCGCAAGGAGCACCGGGTGCTCCGCACCAATATCAGTGACGGTGCGTGCGGCTTTTTGGATGTGAGTTTCCACGGCGTGAAGCCCTGGACCGGACAGTTTGCGGAGTATGACCGCTATGTGGGGGTGATGTTTGCCGGACAGGAGCAGGGTAAGGATCCTCAGGTGGTTTATATCGCTTCCAACGCTTACTGGGAAGAACTGGAGGTAAGGCTTCCTGCGCTTCCGGATACCTTGAGTTGGCAGATGGAGGTGGATACTTTCAGGGCAGGGCAGGTTCCGTGCCGTTTTTCCGGCGCAAACTTTGTGATCCGCCCCCGCAGCGTCATGGTGTTTTCGGCGGTGAAAAGGGAGACCAGGTGATGGATGTGCAGGGCATTTTTTCGGTTCTTGGGATTGCAGGGACAAAGGAGGAGAACAAGATCCGGGAGGCATACCGTAAAAAGCTGGCATCGGTGAATCCGGAGGACAATCCGGAAGGGTTTAAGCGCCTGCGCAAGGCCTATGAGGAGGCGCTCTTGCTTGCCCGCAGGCCGCAGGAGGAAGAGGTTTTAGGCGATCCGGTGAACCTGTTTTTAAAAAAGGCACAGGAAATTTACCGTTCCCTTTCCCGGCGCTTGGATGAGGGGGAGTGGGAAAGCCTGGTGCGGGAAGACGTGCTGGATGACCTGGATTTGGGGGAGGATGCCAAATGGGGGCTTTTTTCCTGGCTGGCACGCTGCTACCGGCTGCCGGCCGGAATCTGGCGGATTTTGGACCGGGCTTTTGCAATAGTGGCGCAGGAGAACGAGTTTAAGGAACATCTGAACGGGAATTTTGTGGATTTTATGCTCTGGAAAATCGGGGAGGGGGCACAGGAGACGGATTTTCCCTATGAAAAGTTTCAGGGGGAAGATATAGCGGACTACGATGCTTTTTTGGACGGCTTTGACGCATTGACGAAGCTGACCGGTACACAGGAGGTGCAGGAGGAGGCGGCCTGGAAAAAGGAAATGGGGGAAAAGGTTGCCTTTTTGGAATCCCTTGGCATTGGCCATCCATGGTTTGCCATGGAAAAGGCCAAGGTGAGCTTACTGGCGGGAGAGACGCAGGAAGCGCTGCGGGCAGCCAACGCCTTGCTGGAGCAGGAGACGGGCGATGTGCACATTTTGATGGCCGG
>CARDPF010000410.1 GCA_948960675.1 uncultured Eisenbergiella sp. | reverse complement strand
CGCGAGATTTGTGTCTGCGCGTTGCTTGCCACAAACTCGTTATGCGCAAAAAGCAACGCAGAAATGGAGTAAATTATGAACTTCAAAAAAGCGATCGCTGCAGGCGCAGTAACCGTTTTGATGTGCAATTCGGTTTTGGGCGTATCTGCGGCAAACACCACCCCCGGCGCTTATGCGGAAGCGCTCATAAAGAGCGGTAAAGGAGCCCTGATTCTCGACGTGGATGCATACAAAGCGGCCTACAGCGATTTATATGCCGCTTTCGGCGATGATACGAACGCTTATATCGAGCATTACCTGACACAGGGGATTCTTGAAGGCAGGACGATAGGCGCCCTTTTCAATCCCCTTGCGTATGCCGAAGCGTATGGCGATATCAAGACCGCCTATGGAGACGATATTTTATCCATCGTGGATCATTATGTCAATTATGGCATTGCCGAGAACCGTACCATCGGTACTGCCAACGGCTTTGCGGATCTGGCGACAGCCCAAGCCGCTTTGGGCCTTGGTATCCCTGCCGCTGACAATGCCGCCGGCATCGTTGCCCTCCCGGAAAACGTTCCCGCGTCCAGCGCGCCTGTTTCTGTAACCGATGACGGTTCCGTTACAAGTGCACCTGCATCTGCCAATGTCAGTGTACCTGTCAGAGACAATGCGCCTGCCAGCAATGACATGCCTGTTGTCAACGATGTGCCGACAGTTATGTCCCCCGTTGACAATACGCCCGTCAGCGCTCCGGCAACAGACAGTGCGCCTGCCAGCGCTCCGGTAGTGGATACCGCCAGCGCTCCCAGTACCGGAAACACCCAGAATTACCATCACACCACTTCCATTTATGAAAATGACAATGTCACTTTGATACGCGTGGAATATTATGATGACAACAATAAACTCATCGAATATTCTTCCGTCACCAACTTTGACAGCAGTACCAATTCCTACACGGAAAACATTTATACCTGGGATGCCGAAAACGAGACCAGCGTCCTGCTCCGTACAGACACTTATGTGGACGGGACTTTGTCCTCTTCCGAAAACCCTTAATTACCTAAAAATTGGCAGCCCCTCCATGATTTTGATGTCATGGAGGGGCTGCTTTTTTATACGACAGGAGACTTCGTTTCCTATCGTATAAAAAAGGACGGTAATGCGTACCCGCGCGCAGGGAAAAAGTTGAATGACGGCAACCGCGCTCGACGCGGTGTGTGCGCAAAGCGCACACTTTTTTACGCGGCAGGAAATTGCCGCCCACGCGGCTTACTGCGGCCCTGTAAACAGTACATACGCGCTGCATGCTGCCTGTGGCGTATAAGCCATGGCCGTCTCGAAGGGATTGTGCAGCGGCGTAAAATCCCAGCCTTCCCTTCCGTAAAATTCCTCCCCCGTATGATTTGTCTGCGCTACGGCAGGCCCGTCCTCCACCCGGGCCGCCATGTAGCGCGTCCTCTCCAGCACATGGTTTCCCCCGCCTTTGGGCTCCACCCCTATAAATTCCGCCAACACCCCGTCCCGCAGCCGGTAAAATGCAGCCCCGTCAAAAATTCCGTCGCTGCGGTACAGCCGGAAAGAACAGCCGTAAAGAAACTCCCCGTTATCCAATTCATAGCGGTAAAACCGCAGGCTGCCAAGGGCATCCCCACAGGCAAGCCCGGCGCTCCCTGCAAGGCTTTTCTTTACCCCCTCCCAGTCAGAGGCAAAAAAATCCCCCCCGGGATTGGCATCCAAACGGTAGAAAATGCGGATATCCGCTTCTGCCTCACCACTGCAGCCATCCTTCTTTTTGGGCCAGAGTACATCCAGCCCGGCCCCGGCCCTAAAATCCATATACCCGTAACACCAGTCCGCCGGTTTTGCCGCATAATAGCGGTTTGGGCACGGCGTCCCGTCCGCAAGCACCGTGTACGAGTAGGTAAATCCCTCCTCGTCATTGGCATGCAGCAAATAAAAATCCAGATGCGGAACCACAATCTCTTCCCCACAGAAAAGTGATCCATCCCCCTCTCCCTTTTTTTCCCTCCGCAGGTATGGATAATATCCCCCGTCCCCATAAAAAGCTTCGGCAATCCCCCAAAGACTGTCCCCCGCTTTTACCGTGTAAACGGTATCCTCCTTGGGCCCCATCCCCAAACGGATAAAGTCCTCCTCATCAATCCCCGGCACATCGGGCATAAACTCCAAAAGTTCCCAGCTGTCAAAATCCGTAAACCCATACCCCTGTGTCAAAAAAGCCTGCAGGTTCTTCACCTGCCCTTCCCGCAGCTTATACACGCCCCGCTGGCGGTACTCCTGCTTTGCGCTGTCTTTATGGTAATAGCAGTTTTTCGTCTGCCCCTCCCTGGGGTTAATCAGGTTACAGGCAATTGCGCAGACAGGCGCAAAATAACTCACCCATTGAGATCGGAAAGCACACGTCTGAACTCCAGTCACACAACAGCATCTCGT
>CARDPF010000409.1 GCA_948960675.1 uncultured Eisenbergiella sp. | reverse complement strand
GTATGTGCGGTGGTTCCAGTATGGCGCTTTTTTGCCGGTATTCCGCGCCCACGGGACGGACGTACGCAGGGAGCCGTGGCAGTTTGGGGAAGAGGGGGAGCCTTTTTACGAAGCCCTGACGGCGGCCATACGGCTGCGTTACCGTCTTCTGCCTTACCTGTATTCACTGGCGGCAAAAGCCTGCCTGGAGGACGGCATGATCATGCGTCCACTGTTGTTTGATTTTCCCAAGGATCCAAAAACCTACCGGATTACGGATCAGTATATGCTGGGGGACGCGCTCATGGTCTGCCCGGTGACGTGTCCGATGTACTATGAAAGGGGCGGGCGTTTCATCGGGGAAGAGACCCAAAAGAACCGCAGCGTGTATCTGCCTGCGGGAGCGGACTGGTATGACTGGCATACGGGGAAGCGCTGGGCAGGGGGACAGCAGATTCAGGCCTTTGCACCTCTTTCCCACATTCCGGTTTTTGTGCGGGCGGGCAGTATCGTGCCTGTGAGGCAGGAGAAAGAAAGCAGCGCAGCCATGCGCA
Organism: uncultured Eisenbergiella sp.; assembly: GCA_948960675.1. Classification (GTDB taxonomy): domain Bacteria; phylum Bacillota; class Clostridia; order Lachnospirales; family Lachnospiraceae; genus Gallintestinimicrobium. Next base: position 1,932 of record CARDPF010000409.1, on the reverse strand, counting down.
ATACCCCCGTGATCCTGCAGGTTTTTCCTGGCAGGGACGCTTCCTTTACGTTTTATGAGGATGCCGGGGACGGCTACGGGTATGAGCAGGGCGCTTACTGCCAAACCCAAATTGACTGGCAGGAGGAGACGGGACGCATCCGCCTGACTTTAGAGGGGGACAGCGCCTATCGGCAGGGGGAACTGACCGTGTGCATCCAAAACGGATTGCAGGCGGACGAAAGCGGGAATATCCGTACCTGACAATATAAGGCGGGCTGTCCAGACAGGTCTGGGCGGTCCGCCTTATGCCGTTCGCTTCGCAAAAATGTTTCGTTTTAATGTCTGTCGCCGGACTGCCGCACGGCAACCAAATCCAGATAGAAATTGGCGTAGGTCTGTTCCCGGTAAGGATACACATAGAAAAGCCCGATGCCGCAGGAGCAGACGCCCAGCAGCGAAAGAGGGAGAAAGCTGAGCATGATGTAGAAGTAGCGGAGCTTGTTACCCTGCATCAGCCGCCGGGACTGCCGCAGGCATGCAAGCGGTTCCATTTCCGGAAAGTCCAGCATGATATAGAAAACCTGGGAATACAAGATCCGTATATAAACCCGAACCGGCAAAAACAGAAGCGTAAGTACCAAAAAATAAAGCAGCCATTCCCGCTTGGCCGTGCGAAAAAACTGGTTTAGCAAAATCGACGGCAGGACATGCGGAAGTAGCAAAAGCAAAGAGGGAACCAGCTGGATTTTGATGACTCTGGCAGGATTGCCCCAAAAGGAGGAAAAAAGGCTTCCGGAACTGACGTGCTGTCCACAGGCGTTGCTCAAAAACATGAAGGCCAAACCCGCCTGAAAAATGGCAAAAAACAATTCCAGACAAAATGTACCCGCATAATAAAAAACCATACCGAAGGGCGGGGAAAGCTGCATCAGGTTTGCAGGCACCACAATCACGTATTGCAAAATCCCCAGCGTGATAAAGGCGCCGGAAAAGGTCAGGTAATGTCCCAGAAGGGACTGGCGCGCGCGGGCTTTTAGGCTTGCGCTGCTTGCATAATGATTCATCAATATCACCTCACTTATTTTACGGAACCCGGGATGCCAAGCTGTCCGGGATCAAAACCGTAATTTTCAAGGAGTTCCTCCAGACTGACCCCCAACATCTGCTCATAGGTTTCGTTGACCATATCCCAGTATTGGTTTGTGACTGCCGGGTCGGAAAAAACCACGTAAAAAGAAAAGGCACAGAGCCCCAGATTGATGGCCAGGGCGCTTGCAGAGACAATGACGCCCGCAAGGGCGCGGCTGTGCAGTCTTTTCTGGTCGCCCCGCGACAAAATGCCGAGCAGGATGGAAAGGCTTCCAAAGATCAGGGGCGGAAGAACCGTCATGGAAAACACACTGACAAAGGCCAGGATTCCCAAAACCAGGGAAGCGGTGGTAAAGCCGTTTGGTTTGGCAAAAGGGACAGGGCTTTGGCGGTAAGGCGCAGAACCGGACGGTCCGGCAGGGCCGCCTGCCTGCCACTGCTGCTCATGGTAATCGTTCATACGCAAGATCCTTTCTGGGCGGTAACAAGCCGTTACCCGCTTTCTGTCATTCTAACACTTTTTCCGCATATATACAAATAAAAAATATGGGAATTGTTCCTGTGGGCGGCTCCCCGCCCGTTGGCATGTCTCCCAAAGCCCGTGGCTTAACTAAGTGACATTGGGCGTGAATAAAAACACAAAAAATTGGGAGGTGTACAAAAAGGAAATTATGCGATAAAATGGAAAAGGATGTCTGAAAGTTTTTGGACAAGCAAAAGAGGCAAGGGGAAGGAAAATGGATATTTTAAACAAATTGAAGGAAGAACTGAAAGTGGAGCGCTGGCAGGTAGAGGCAGCCGTGAAACTAATCGACGAGGGAAACACCATCCCGTTTATCTCCCGTTACCGCAAGGAGGCCAC
>CARDPF010000408.1 GCA_948960675.1 uncultured Eisenbergiella sp. | reverse complement strand
GCGACCACCGAGATCTACACTCTTTCCCTACACGACGCTCTTCCGATCTCTCGAACAGGGTTTTGTCGGGATGCAGCACATGGTGCTCTTGGTCGTAATAGCCGATTTGTACCTTGCTTCCCAGACGTATGCTGCCGGCATCCGCCTCCATAAGGCCATTGATGATTTTTAAAAGGGTGGTTTTTCCGGTTCCGTTGTCGCCGATGATGGCCACATGTTCTTTGCGTTTTAGGGAAAAAGAAAGGCTGCCAAACAAGGGGGTCTGTCCAAAGGCTTTGGACAGCTGCGTGACCGTAAGTACGTCGTTTCCGCTTTCGATACGGGGCACCAGTTCCATTTTCATATCGGAATGCACTTCGGTGGGCTTGTCCAAAACCTCCATTTTGGACAGCATTTTTTCGCGGCTTAGCGCCCGGCGGATGGACTTTTCGCGGTTGAAGGAACGGAGTTTTTCGATGACCTCTTCCTGGTGCCGGATCTGGGCCTGTTGGTTTAAGTAGGCCTTCCATTGGGCGGCCCGCAGCGCTTCCTTTTTTTGGGCATAGGAGGTATAGTTGCCTGTAAAGACGGTTACGTTTGTGTTGTCGATTTCAATGATTTTTTCGGCCGTCTTATTTAGAAAATAGCGGTCATGGGAAACCAGTAATACGCTGCCCCGGTAATTGGTCAAATAGGTTTCCAGCCAGGCGATGGCAGCCATATCCAGATGGTTGGTGGGTTCGTCCAAAATGATCAGGTCAGGCTTTTGCAAGAGAAGCTTTCCCAATGCGACGCGGGTTTTCTGGCCACCCGAAAGGGTGGATACCGGCTTGTCAAATTCTCCTTCGAAAAATCCCAGCCCCTTTAGGATGCCGGTCACTTCGCTTTGGCAGGCATAGCCGTTTGCCTGCTCAAAGGCATGGGTCAGATCGGCGTACCGTTTCATCAGGGCGTCCAGCGCGCTGCCGCCAAGGCGCTTCATTTCCTTCTCCATGCTGCGGATTTGGTTTTCCATGTCGATCAGGGGCTGTTTGACTGAGAGCAGTTCCGCATAAATCGTATTTGCCGTGTCCACGGCGCCGTCCTGCGCCAGATACCCGAAGGTTTTATCCTTGGGAAAAGTGACCGTCCCGGCATCCGCTAAAAGCTGTCCGGTGAGGATGCGCAAAAGGGTGGTTTTACCCGCGCCGTTTATGCCCACAACGGCGGCTTTTTCATGTTCCTCTATGTGAAAAGAACAGTTTTTTAAAACCTGCTTTTCCAAAAAAGCTTTCTCGATTCCCTGACAGGAAAGCAGCATGATCCATTCCTCCCGATCTTGTGATGTCGTGCATTTCTAATCGTGTAATTTCCGGTATTCCGTTGGGGAAAGTCCGTGTTTTTCCGCAAAAATTTTGATAAAATAGGATTCGTAATTGTATCCGCAGCACGTCGCGATTTCGTTTAAATTCAAATTCGTATGCCGAAGGGCGTCCTCTGCCATTTTCAGGCGGTAATGGTTTAAGTATTGCATAACGGTCATGCCGGTTGCCTGTTTACAGCGGCTGTTTAGGCTGGTACGGTTTAACCCCACATACTTACTGATGCCGTCCAGGGTCAGTCCGAGATGATAATTGCTGTGGATATATTCCAGGGCATAGTCGATGGGCTGTTTGTTCGCACTTTTTCCCTCGTAGCTTAAAACAAATTCATCTTCCAGAAGGTACAGAATCTGTAAAAGATATCTTCTGATGCGGCAGGTCCATTTACCGTCGCTTTGGGAAAGGCATTCGGAGCCGATGACGGACATCCAGGTGTTGATCTGCATGGCGGACGGTGCGTTGAGGGACAGCATGCCTGCAAAATGCTCGTTGCGGCGGAAGAATATTTCTACCAGGTTACGGTCGTGCATGTCCTCCATGGTGTCGAACCGATTGTCCAAAAGGGCCTGCGGGGTGAGGCTGCTGTTTAAAAAGGTGGCGTTGAACACAAAGGTTTTGGCAGCGGCCCGGCTGCTGCTTATAAGGCAAAAAGCGTCCGTCTCATTCAGGCACAGGACAAAAGGGGCTTCCAGGGAATAATTCGTCTTTTGCAGGGAAAATTCCCAGATGCCGTCCGTGACAAAGGTGAGCGTAAAGAAGCCGGAGGGCGGATACTGCGCAAAGGATTCTTTGGCATGGAAAGCGATGGGAATAAAACGATCCGCATGTCGTCTGTCTTTAATCATGGTCCCTCCCGTCTGCCCGCTTTGCCGGGCAATCTGCGTTTTTAGGTATCCTAACATTATAAAGGATGAAATCCGAACGTACAATAGATTTGCAGAATTTGCTATAAAAAGTTGTGCTTTCTATAATGACAATCCTGCGGCAATTGGCTACAATAAAAGCCCCGGGGGGGGGTGGGTGGCGGATGCGCCAAAAGGAGGTGTAGGCATGCAAAAAAAGCAGCGTTTTGCAAACCTGTATATCCGGTATGTGGTGAAATCACCATGGCTGTTTTATGGGTATCTGGGAACGTTTATCTGCATTTTTGTGTTGACGGGA
>CARDPF010000407.1 GCA_948960675.1 uncultured Eisenbergiella sp. | reverse complement strand
GCTCTTCCGATCTATAACGGATGCCGTCCGCCTGCAAAAGCTGGGAGGCGTATACAAAAACCGGAAAGCTGTTGGGATATTTATAGGTCTGCTGCATATATCCCATAATCTTGCCGCAGGCCCCATACTGGCGCTCATGCTTCTCCATCACGTAGGAGAAAGGATTCATATCCGCCGGATCGTCGGTAAAGGTCTCAATGGTCTTGACCGCCGGGAACGCCTGAAAGCCAAACTCCGATGCATAGCGGAAAAAGTATTTGCGGTATTCGGAGAAAGGCTTGTTGCCATGCCACACCTCCCAGTAATGCTGGTCGCCCCGGTTTGGATCGTTGGGAAAGTCAAAACTTCCGCCCGAGGACGGGCTTGCCGGCCAATAAAAGGTCTGGGGATCGTACTGGCCAAGCACCTCCGGAATGATGCGCTCATACATAAACAGGTAATCCCGCACCTCGCTGTGCTTTGTCACCCACTCGTTATGGTTGCCCACAAACATCTCCATCTCGTTATTGCCGCACCACAGCCCAAGGCTGGCATGATGCCGGATCCGTTTCACATTCTCAATAAACTCCTGCCGGATATTGGCCTCAAACTCGGGCGTCAGTTCATAAACGGAACAGGCGAACATGAAATCCTGCCAAACCATGAAGCCCATCTCGTCACAGATGTCATAAAACCAGTCGGAGGGGTAATACCCGCCGCCCCAGACGCGCAGGGAATTAAAATTGGCAAATTTTGCCTTCTCCAACAGGCTTCTTGTCGTTTGGGGCGTCACCCTGCCCAACAGGTTATCCTCGGGAATATAGTCGGCCCCCAGCGCAAAGACCCGCACGCCGTTGACTTCATGGGCAAAGCACTCTCCCCACTCATCCTTCTCCCGGTGCATGGTCATGGTGCGCAGCCCGATCTTTTTGTCCCAGCAGTCGATTTCTTTTCCGTCCGCAAACAGGCGCACTTTGACGCCGTAAAGATTCTGCTCCCCGTAGCCGTTTGGCCACCAGAGCTTGGGATTCTCCACCACAATTGTGACAGGGGAGTCCTCATAGCAGCGCACCGAACCGTCCGGCGCGGTGATTTCCACCGTATAGCTGATGTCTGCGCCGTCCTCCAAAGTCCTGCCGCCGGTGACATCCAAAAGCCTTGGCGCAGCGTCCGCCGCGCCGACTGTCTCCTGCGTAACGGCAAAGGTCAGCTTCACGGATGCGACCACCGGACGCACGGTGCCGCTTTCCTTCTCACCGGTATATTGGTGTTCCTGTGTCACATAGACGCTGTCAATTCTGCCCCCGTCGATGCCAAGCAGGGAAACCGGCCGGAAAATGCCCGCATCCGGCAAATGTGCACCCCAGTCCCAGCCAAACATATAATGCGCCTTGCGCAGATGCATAAAGCCCTCAAAGGTATCATCGTTTCCCAGGTTCCCGTACTTTTTATGCGCATTCCGAATCCACTTGTTGGGGGAGTGCAGCGTTACCTTAAGGACATTGTCTTTTTCCTTTAAAAGCTTTTTGACGTCATACTCCCACACCCGGTGCATGCTCAGAGGGCTGCCAAGGGGTACGCCGTTTAAGGAAACATCCGCCACGGTGTCCAAACCGTCAAAGCGCAGCACCACCCTCCCACAGCCTGTCATCCCCTCTTCGCAGTCGAAATGCCCTACATACTCATAATCTTCCTCCATACGCGCACAGGCATCCAGTTCGTTGTCCTTCCAAAACGGATCCTGCATCCTGCCATTTGCAAGAAGGTCGCCGTACACACTTCCCGGCACGCTCGCTGTCAGGAAAGCCTCTTCACCCACCTGACGCATTTCCCAGTTTTCATGTAAAAACTGCGTCCTCATTGTCTCTCTCCCTTTCTCCCTGCTATGCTTTATCACAATCCGGACAAGTCCGGTCTGTCACGATTTCCTCGTCCGCAGATAATCCCCGTACCAGCAGACCACTTCCTGAATCCTGCGAAGTTCGGATTCCTTGCTGACCTGCCTGTACTGCCCTTTATAATCATACAGCCAGTCTTCCAGGTCCTTCGCAAGCTTCCAGCAGTCCGGCATCTGCGAAAATTTCATGTCAAAATCCGCCGCATACACGACTTTTCCCAGAAGGTTAAACAGCCGCATCCCTTCCACCGCTATCAGGTACGGCAAAACCAATTCCTTTTTGTCTGCGTCAAGCAAGACGATCTGCCCGTAGAGTTCCCGCTTGATCTCTTCCAAGGCAAGGTTTTTGTCGTCCACCTTCTCCATTTTGGGCGCAAATTCCAAAATCTTATCCCGGTGGGATTTGGCAAATTCCTCGTTGCCCGTGACCAACTCCTTATACACACAGGCCGCCTCCCACTCAAAAGCGCATTTATCCAACACCTTTGCTACAATCTCCAAGAAACGTCCGGAACGGTCATGGAATTCCAGACAGGAAATCTGGCGGTTGATTTCCTCATAAGAAGGAATCTGCGTATTCCACGAAAATGCCGCCCCATAAATCATGCCCGTCCTGGAAAAATCCG
>CARDPF010000406.1 GCA_948960675.1 uncultured Eisenbergiella sp. | reverse complement strand
TGTTTTACATGCCACCATGCGCATGCTGTACCCAGTACAGCTTTGGATACGCCTGCCCGGTAAGAGGGCTGCCCTGCCGCAAAATTCCCATCCCCCAGACTACCAGCACACTGCCCGGATCTATGGCTAACTTAATGACATTGGCCGTGTCTAGTAACGGAAAAAGAAATTTTTGTTGGTATCCGGAACGTTTTGAATTGACAAATATGTTTTATTTGTGTATAATGTACTTGTTCAATAAGTACATAAGGTGACAATGGAGAGAAATTTTGGAAATCATCATCAGTAGTAATACAAGCAAGCCCATCTATGAGCAGATAACGGCACAAGTCAAAGCCCTCATTATGAGCGGCCAATTGCGGACAGGGGATCCGATTCCCTCCATGCGGGCATTGGCGAGATCCATCCATGTCAGCGTCATTACGGTGCAGAAGGCATATGAAGATTTGCAGAGGGACGGGTTTATCGAAACGACTGTCGGCAGGGGAAGTTTTGTGTCGGCGCAAAATAAAGACTTCTATCAGGAAGAACAGCAGCGGCTGGCGGAAGAACATTTGCAGCAGGCCGCCGACATTGGGCGAACCAGCGGCATATCGTTGGAAAAGCTCGTCGAACTTTTAACGATGTTTTATCAGGAGGAGGATTGAAAATGAAAATTTTCAACCGCGGGATTTGTGTCTGCGCGCTGCAAGGCCATAAATGGCTTCATACAAACCCGTAAGCCATGTGGCTTTTGCAGCAAAGCAGCGAAGAAAGGGAGTAAATGATGACGGATGCTATATTACAGGTGGACAATTTGACAAAGCGGTATGCCGGTTTTTGTCTGGATCATGTTTCATTTTCGCTTCCTAAGGGGACGATTATGGGATTGATCGGCGAAAACGGAGCCGGAAAAAGTACGACGATCCATGCGATTTTGGATCTCATCCATAAAGACGACGGTACGGTTACTTTCTGGGGGCAAGAATTAGCGGCCTCCAGACAGTTCAAAGAGGATATAGGCGTGGTGTTTGACGGTATCAATTTTTATGAAACCTTAACCCCTGCCAAGGTCGGGAAGATTTCCCGGGCTGCCTACGGACAGTGGGAGGATCCTTTGTATCAGGATTACCTCAAACGCTTTGGGATTCCCGCAGACAAAGAGATTAAGACGCTTTCCAAGGGAATGAAGATGAAGCTGTGCATAGCGGCTGCCCTGTCCCATAAGCCGAAGCTGCTGCTTTTGGATGAAGCCACCGCAGGGCTTGATCCCGTGATGCGCGATGATATCCTGGATGTTTTTCTGGAGTTTGTACAGGATGAGGAGCATTCTATTTTAATGTCGTCCCATATCACCACGGATTTGGAGAAGGTTGCGGATTACATTACTTTTATCCATCAGGGCAAAATGGTCTTTTGTAAAACAAAGGATGAACTGCGCTACCGTTACGGCATCATCCGCTGCGGCACGGAATTTATGAAACGGATGGATAGGGCGGAAATTCTCGCCTGCCGTAAGGACGATTACCAATGGAACGTGTTGGTAGCCGACAAGGAAAAGGCCAGAAGAAACTATAAAGACGTAATTGTGGATGACGCAACGATTGACGACATTCTGTTATTGTATGTAAAGGGGGAACGGGCAAAGTGAAAAGTCTTATTTTAAAAGATTTATACAATATCGGGCATAATGCGAAATCCATGCTGTTTATCCTTGTTCTATTGGCGGTTGCTTTTCTTCCCACATCCGGCAGCGCAGGATATATTGTGACATGTGCGGTTTTATGCAGTATGATGGTCGTGACCACATTTTCCTTTGATGAGCATTCCAAATGGGGGCGGTATGCAATGATTATGCCGATAGCAAGAAAAGGGCTGGTGGCCGGAAAATTTGTCGTATTGGCAGTCTTTTGTGCAGTCGGCAGTCTGTTCGGACTGGCGGTTGGGACAGTCGGAGAGCTTGTGATAAAAAAGGTTCCTTTTATGTCTGACACAATCGGGCAACTGCCGTTTTTGGCTTTGGCGGCCTGGGCAATCGCTTTTGTCATGGGCAGTATGGCAATCCCGCTCGTGTTTAGGTTTGGAGCGGAAAAAGGACGTATGCTGTTGCTGGTATCGTTTTTGGTTCCGTCTGCAATCGGCGCCGGGATCTACCGGCTGCTTGTCCTGCTGGGCATTGCCGTGACGCAACGGTTTGTATTTGTGCTGGTATGCTGTTCTCCGGCGATTGCTTTTCTCTGGTGCTTTGCGATGTATCAGATCAGCTGCCGGATTTTTGCAAAGCAGGAATTTTAATGTTGCCCGCGCGGTAAGGAGTTACCCTGCCGCTGTCCCGGCCTGCCGGTTCGCCGCTGGTCGCCCGGCCAATCGTTTCATAGGGCAAAAGGTTCGGATTCCCCATGTGAAAGCATCTCCATTTTCCTTTGCGGGAGCCGTAAAGTCCTGCGGATTTGATACCCGGTCGTACTCCGGCAGGGATAACAGGGCGGCGGCAAGTTCCCCATTGGTGAGGATAACTGTCTGACCGCAT
>CARDPF010000405.1 GCA_948960675.1 uncultured Eisenbergiella sp. | reverse complement strand
TGCATTGCTGTTTGTTTGTCAAGGTTCCGTGTTTTGGCTTCGTCCGCCGCAACGTGTTTAATCATACCACGCCCTCATATATCTGTCAAGCGCTTTTTTCAAATTTTTTCGACATTTTTTGTAACAGTGGTAACAGTTCAGACAAGTCCGCCCTGTTTGGGCATCCGCCCATTAAAATCGTTACGCGATGGGGCGGATGTTTGCCACCATGCGCAAGGAACCGTCCGCCCGGCAAGGGTGTCTAGCCTGCACAAGGCGGAGGAGGGAGGCGGTGCGGTGGCTTCATTGACCGACGACAACGACGCAGACGGAAATTTAGACAAGTGAAATATATGGTTACTTAATATTCGTTGTACTAATTATTCCCACGCTCTCGGAATTGTAGTATAATGAAAATGCAGACAAGACTTCGCAGCAAGCTGCCGGGTATCCGATTTGCAACGCAGCCAAGCGCAACTCCCTAGGACGTTTGCTATTAGATGCGCAGCATCCGCCAAATGAATGCCTCGAAAGAAAAAACTGTAAACGGCCCCGGCCGAATCATATTTTTCAAACGGCAATTTGTGCCGGAGCGTCACAAATTGCTTTGATTGCAGAAGAGAATCCGCATACACGAATTTTCCCTGCCCCGTCGCATAAACGTTCCAGAACGGAGATTATTATGCTAGAAAAAATGCCATCCCCATTAATTATGACTGAATTGCTCGGGCAATCCTTGTATGAAGTCTGGCAAGCGCTATGTTCGGCCATTGATGAAAAATACGATATGGAACGGTTATGGAATACCGGTGGTAAGAATTGGACTTATGAGTATAAATACCGCAGGGGCGGAAAAACCCTATGTAGTTTATACGCAAAAAGTAACCGCATTGGTTTCATGATCATTTTTGGGAAAGAGGAAAGAACAAAATTTGAAACTGTCAGGGATACCCTTTCCAAAGCCATTTGCAGGCAATATGATGAAGCCCAAACCTATCATGACGGGAAATGGGTAATGTTTGAACCGACTAATACAACTGCATTTGAAGACTATATGAAATTACTGGCTATTAAAAGAAAACCAAACCGGAAATAGCGATTCCCGGCAACTTTGGCAAAACATATCCCTCATTTCCCACGACAAATAAGCGCTGCGCCTCCCTGCGGGCTCCTCACCCCTTCCAGTGGTTTTCAATTTCTTCACGGATGAGGGCGACATAGCGTTTTGCTTTTTTAATATCGTGATGAATGGTATAGACGTCCCGCTGCGTGATCTCCATCTTGCAGCCCCTCGCCGCCATCAGGCTTTTGCGGATATGCAGACGCACGGCCTCCTCATCCAATACCTTATCCACCCCCAAAAAGTTCGGGGATGGCTTCCTGTGATAAATCACGCGGCTGCCATACAGGCGTTCTCCCATAAATTCCTCGTTACACCAAGGGGAAACCGATACCTTCCTGAGATTTGGCAATTTACTGATACACCGGTCCCAAATTGGATCCACCGGCTCACAACACCCATAGGAAAGAAGACCGTACTGTTCCGCAATTTTTTGATAACAGGGAAAAATAAATTCCTCATACATCTCGGGGGAAATCCCAACCGTCTCCTGGGAATCCATAAATCCCCAGACATCCTTTGTAGTGAACGGTCTTTTTTCCCATTCCTCCCAGCCCGGCAGTTCCCTGTTGAATGCCCAGGTGCCCTGCCCCACATTCTCCCCATACACGGTGGGCAAAATAAGCCGCTTTTCCTCCAGCATCCTGTAATACGCAATGGTATCCTGTGCGATGCGCTCCATCATGGTAAGAAACAAATCAGGATAATCATACATGGCAAACATCATATTCTCCATGCTCATGATATGTACCAGCATCTGCGTGGGCACGCTGTAGAGGCAATCCATCTGCAGCCTGACCGGCAGAATATCCCCGATCGCTTCCTCCACCGTCTCTTTCTTTTGCAAGGTGGAAGCAATATCCACCCCAAAGCTGCTCGCCTTTAATTTGGGATAATCTTCCTCCAAATCCTCAATGACGGATGCAAAACGGTGTCCGAGGCTTTCGTTCCCCCCGCCGTCCGACGCGTGCGTCACGTCGGGTACAATGTCAAACAGCGTAAAATGCGTATCGTAACCCATCGGATAGTAGTCTGGCGTGACCCGGTCATCCTCAAACAATTCCTGATTGAGGAAATTGGCATAAAGCTTTTCTTCCACACTTCTGGCAAATGTCCCCTCACAACGCATCCTCTGGGGCAAAATTTCCGACGCAAAGGTTCCCATTTCCAGATGAATCATCGGTTTCTCCCCCTGACAGGCATTGTGCAGAAACCATTGATCAATTTTCCTGCGGTTCTCTTCCCGGTTTGCATACGCAAGCTGCTTTCTAGCAAGCTCCCGCAAAACCTCCCTATCCTTCACCGAAATTACAATTCCGTCCATATTTTCCCCCATTTTTGGCAGCCCGTACACGCACCATGCGGCTTAGCCGCATGTGTGCATGCCCTCCATAAGTAAACCCCCTTCATACATGATGGTTCTT
>CARDPF010000404.1 GCA_948960675.1 uncultured Eisenbergiella sp. | reverse complement strand
AAGGAAGGGAGCGATAAATAATGTTAATGCCGAAAAGAGTAAAGCGTCGTAAACAGTTCCGCGGTTCCATGGCGGGTAAGGCAACGCGTGGTAATAAAATCACTTACGGTGAATATGGTTTAGTGGCTTTGGAGCCCTGCTGGATCAAGTCCAATCAGATTGAAGCGGCGCGTATCGCGCTGACACGTTACACCAAACGTACCGGTCAGGTCTGGATTAAGATTTTCCCTGATAAGCCGGTGACGACGAAACCCGCTGAAACGCGTATGGGTTCCGGTAAAGGTACTCTGGAATACTGGGTTGCGGTTGTGAAGCCGGGACGCATCATGTTTGAGATAGCAGGTGTTCCCGAGGAGTCCGCAAAGGAAGCGTTGCGCCTTGCGATGCACAAGCTTCCCTGCAAATGTAAAATTGTTTCAAAGGCAGATTTGGAAGGCGGTGTGGCAAATGAAGTCTAAAAAATATGTGGAAGAGTTAAAGAACAAGTCGGCGGCGGATTTGGCACAGGAATTGGTGGCTGCAAAGAAAGAACTTTTCAACTTAAGATTCCAGAATGCGACCAACCAGCTGGAAAACACTGCCAGAATCAGGGAAGTCCGCAAGAACATTGCAAGGATCCAGACCCTGATCACACAGAAGTCCAGGGTTGCCGAATAATTTGAGCCGTCCAGAAAGGAGTAAACTTAACGTGGAACGTAATTTGAGGAAAGTGCGTACGGGCAAAGTCGTTAGCAATAAAATGGATAAGACAATTGTTGTTGCCATTGAAGATCACGTGAAGCATCCGCTTTACAAAAAGATCGTAAAAAAGACCTACAAATTAAAGGCCCATGACGAGAACAATGACTGCAATATTGGCGATACCGTAAAGGTTATGGAGACAAGACCCCTGTCCAAGGATAAGAGATGGAGGCTTGTGGAAATCATTGAGAGGGCTAAATAAACCCCGGCAATCATTTGAGTTGGAAGGAGAATTATCATGATTCAACAGGAAACAAGACTGAAAGTTGCCGATAACACAGGTGCAAAAGAGATTCTCTGCATCAGAGTTATGGGTGGCTCTACAAGAAGATATGCGAATATCGGCGATATCATCGTTGCCAGCGTCAAAGATGCAACACCCGGCGGGGTTGTAAAGAAAGGCGATGTTGTGAAAGCCGTTGTCGTGCGCACGGTAAAAGGTGTCCGCCGCAAGGACGGTTCTTATATCAGGTTCGATGAAAATGCTGCCGTAATCATCAAAGACGACAAGACCCCCAAGGGAACCCGTATCTTTGGGCCGGTAGCGCGTGAGCTTCGTGACAAGCAGTTTATGAAAATTGCTTCCCTGGCTCCGGAAGTATTGTAGGAGGTGCCCAAATGGCAAGCGTGAAAATTAAAAAAGGCGATACCGTCAAGGTTATCGCCGGCAAAGATAAAGATAAAGAAGGAAAGATCATTGCCGTGGACAGGAAACGCGGCAGGGTTACGGTTGAGAAAGTCAACGTTGTAACCAAGCACACAAAACCTTCTGCCGCAAACCAGAACGGCGGCATCATCCAGGTGGAAGCCCCGATTGATATCTCCAACGTTATGTACCTCCACAAAGGCAAGGCTACCCGCGTTGGCATCAGGGTAGAAAACGGCAAGAAAGTACGTTTTGCCAAGACTACCGGCGAAGTGATTGATTGATTTCAGGGAAGGAGGCTAATAGCGTGAGCAGACTCAAAAGCGTATATAACGACGAGATCATAGCTGCTATGATCAAGAAATTCGGTTATAAAAATATAATGGAAGTTCCGAAGCTTGACAAGATCGTCATCAACATGGGTGTTGGTGAAGCGAAGGAAAATGCCAAGATTTTGGATTCCGCTGTGAAGGACCTTGAGACAATCACAGGCCAGAAGGCCATTCTTACTAAGGCGAAGAAATCCGTTGCCAACTTCAAAATCCGTGAGGGTATGGCAATCGGATGCAAAACCACACTCCGTGGGGAGAAGATGTACGACTTCATGGATCGTCTGGTAAATCTTGCATTACCCCGTGTGCGTGACTTCCGCGGCGTAAGCGCGGACTCTTTTGACGGAAGGGGCAATTATGCGCTGGGCATCAAGGAACAGCTCATTTTCCCGGAAATCGAGTACGACAAGGTGGATAAAGTGAGGGGTATGGACGTAATCATTGTCACCACGGCAAGGACAGACGAAGAGGCACGCGAATTACTGCGGTTGTTCGGAATGCCTTTCGCTAAGTAAGAAGGAGGTAAATACATTCATGGCTAAAACAGCAATGAAGATTAAACAGCAGCGCAACCCGAAATTCTCCACAAGAGAATATACACGTTGTAAAATTTGTGGCCGCCCCCATTCCGTATTGAGAAAGTACGGGATCTGCAGAATCTGCTTTAGGGAACTGGCATACAAAGGACAGATTCCTGGCGTGAAGAAGGCTAGTTGGTAAGAAGGAGGGTAATCACAATGACATTGAGCGATCCTATTGCAGATATGCTTACAAGAATCCGTAACGCAAACACTGCAAAACATGATACAGT